>JADGBU010000197.1:564-5667 GCA_015231295.1 Magnetococcales bacterium
CGTTCCGTTTGATACGCTGGCCTTTGTGAAGGAACTGGAAACCGCCGGGGTTCCTCCTGCCCAGGCAGAAGCCCAGGCCAAAGCGCTTTCCGGGGTGCTTCAAAAGGTGGAAGAGTCACGGCTTCAGGATCTGTCAACCAAAGGGGATATTTTGCGACTGGAAAAAGAAATTGAACTGACGAAAGCGGAATTGCGAAGGGATATCGAAGCTTCCAAGGTGGAAACCATCAAGTGGGTGATCGCCACTGGCATCATCATCCTTGGTGGAGTTGCCACGATCAACCGCTTTTTTCCGCCGATGTTCCCATCCTTTTATACGCCGCTCGCCCAGGAGATGCGTCTGCCGGTCCCGCCATCCGCCCCGGCGCGTTGATTGTCGGGAGAGGGGATCGCGATATCGAGAAACACTATTTCGAGCGGATCGAACGCTTGGAAGAGGAGAAAGCCCTTGACTTGCAATCGAGCCTCTTCATGGCGTTAGAATAGGGAAATCTGTAGGTTGTCCCGGATTTGCCAGTTAAGGATTTGCGCGGTCGGATTTATTTCGGATCCCCCGGGTTTGTTTCGGTTACAGTATATCCTTCCTTGCGCCAATAATCGATCATGTAATTATAATATTCTTCTGAGGGCTGCGCCCCACAAATAGGAAAGAGTTCTCTTCCGGTCATTGTTAATTCAACTGGTCCTTGTAAGAGATCTTTTGGACCGGGGGCAAGAATGATATCTCGGTTGAAGTAACTGATACTGATTGGGTGTGTGATTTCACGCATTATAGAGCCAAAACCAACCCGTGAAATGAGTCCGATTGATTCAAGATGCATCTTAAATGATAAATCAAATCCCATTTTGAGATGGATTTCACTTTCGTCTATGATAAATGGGAAAGCTGTGCCTCCTGAAACCCATACCGATGTACAGAGTCGCGTGAATGCTAACGCATCCTTTTTGTCTATTTCTGAAACAACAACCATCGTTCTTTTTGAAAAAGATCTTGGATTGTTGATTTGGCCAGCAATAATTTTGCCCCACAATGATTGCATTTCTTGGTCAGAGATAAGACTGCAACGGTTCAAGACATCCGCCAACCAATCCGGTTCTAGTTTTTCCGGTTGTGCGTCAACTGAAATATGCGGAAGAGCCTGATCGAGAATGCTAGAAATATTTTCTTGTATCCTGGATTCCCTTTGCAAAGACTGTGTAAGAAGATTTTGCGCCCTTTCCGGCAAAGATAACGTGGCTACTTCTTGTCGCAACTGCTCTATCTGAATGTCAGTCTTGGCTCGAATAATGGAAGCTTCACTCTCGGCTTTTGCTTTAAGTATGATCCGCCTAGGTTCATATAAGACGCCACACGTATCTGAAACCATCTTAGCTAAGACCTCGACTGTTTTCCCAATTCCAGACAAATCTGACATTGAAAATTCCCCCATATTAACCCTCTCAAGAAACTCAGCCCGTTTTAGCCATTCTGGTGCGTTCTATGTGTATCTGATGACACGATCAGTCGGAATTCTGCGAAATGCCGGGAATGGAGTATCCGTTTTATCTCGGTTTGATATAATTAATAATATAACGGCCAATCATAACATTACGGTCAATCGGAAGTCAAGTTGCAAGAGATGTTCCGCATATTTGCTGACTAACCGCCCGCTCACCCTATTCTCTGCAACCAAAAAAATCACGCTAGTTTCGATAATCTGATGGGGTGACGCCATCGTATTACCTTTTTATTTTGATGTTTCTATTGAAAATTTTATGAGTATGTTTTTCCATTGCCCCCAAATCATTTGGATGTCAACGCACTTCCTTGGACAACAAAAAAACCAGCAAGCGTTGATTCTTGCTGGTTAATTGGATTGTATTGGACCTTCTTGGATTCTGATTTGGTGCCCTCGCCCGGAATCGAACCGGGACGGCCTTTCGGCCAGCGGATTTTAAGTCCGATGCGTCTACCTGTTCCGCCACGAGGGCATTGCGTATGGCCAATCAATCACGGATGGTCAACTCCACTGCTTCCAGGGTTCCATCGCGGGTCATAAAGCCGTTCATTTCCAGGCGTCCATCGGTCTCCATGCCCACGATGAGCATCAAGGCATCCGGATAGGCCGCCAACTCCCGGTCCAGCGAAGAAGGGGACGCCGAACCTCGGGGATGGCTGTGATAAATCGCCACCACGTCTCGTTCCTGGGCGCGCAGCTCCTTGAACAGTCGAATCTGTTCCGTCGCGTCGGCCAGAAAGGTATGATCCCCCTCGGCCACGTTGGTGAGCGGATGCCAGTCGGAGGCCTCCCGACCGTGCCCGGAGAGCACCCCCACGCACTCCCGGGGCAGGGATCTTTGGGCGTGAGCGAGAATCTTGTTGACCAACGTTCGGGAAATGATCCACATCGCCTTGTCTCGCAGTTCCAGGGGGAGCAATCTTTATCAAAATAGGGTATCCTGTTGCGGAAATCAACTGCCGGACATCCCCGAGGGCAAAGTGGGGGGTTCGCTTACGGAGTCGTGTGACCCATTTCATGAAAGTCTATCTGCAAAGACCCAATCCGGTCACGGGGGTGGTGCTGTTCTATTCGTTGCAGATCCAGCGGGATCTGTTGGGTCGATGGCATGTGATTCGCGAATGGGGTCGCTCCGGTTCTCCGGGCACGCTGCGACATACCCCCTACGACGCCTTTGAACTGGCCATGGAGGCCATGCTCGCCCTGGAGTCCGAGTTGATCGACAAGGGATATCAGGCCATGATGCGGGAAGGCATGAGTCCCGCCATGGCCGGTTTGATGACACAAGGAGCTGAATCCGAATGACACGTGTACATGAAATTCTCGAAACCGGTCCGCTGCAGGTCAATTGTCAGATTCTGGGCGATTCGGTCGTCGGCGAGGCGGTGGTGGTGGATCCGGGTGGGGATGTGCGGAAGATTCAGGCCCGATTGCAGGCTTTGCGGCTTAAATTGACTCATATCGTCTGTACTCATGGCCATTTCGATCACATTGGCGGCGTGGCCGAATTGAAACGATTGACCGGTGTTCCGTTTTGGATTCACGAGGCGGATCGTTTTCTGGTGGAGGGATCGGCCCGGCATGCCGCCTTGTGGGGCTTGCCCTTCGGGCCGGTCCCGGAGATCGATCGGGTGCTGGTCGATGGCGAAACGTTTCAGATCGCCGGGTTGAGTTTCACGGTGATTCACACGCCGGGTCATACGCCGGGTGGGGTCTGTCTGCTGACCGGTGAGGATCTGCTGGTGGGAGATACCCTGTTTGCCGGTTCCATCGGGCGGACCGATCTGCCGGGCGGGGATGCCGATCGTTTGATGGCCTCCATTCACAATCGGGTGTTGCCTTTGGGGGATCACATCAAGTGTCATCCCGGACATGGGCCTTCCACCACGGTGGGGCGGGAGCGGCGTTCCAATCCGTTTCTGACCGGCGGCTATTGAGAGCCGTCACCGGTCAAAAAAAAGAGGGGGGCCGGGAGATGAATTTTCCGGCCTCCTCCTCTTTGGTTTCGATGGGGCGTCAGTAGCGGACCAGTTTGACTTCCAGCACATTGGGCACGGTGCTCAAGCGTTCCATGACCTCCAGCGGCACATCCTGATCGATGTTGATGAAGGCGATGGCCCGTCCGCCGACATCCTTGCGTCCGAGATGGAAATTGGCGATGTTGATCTGGGCGTCGCCGAGAATGGTTCCCACCCGTCCGATCAGGCCCGGAGCGTCGTTGTTGGCCACGAACAGCAGGTTGCCTTCGGGGGTGGCTTCGATGGGAATGTTGTTCATGGCCACGATGCGGGGTTCCTGACCATAGAGCAGCGTGCCGGTGATGCAGCGTTCCCGCGTTTCGGTGGTGATGGTGACGCCCAACGCCGACGTGAAGCCCTTGTGAGAGTGACGCCGTACCGCCTCGACCACTTCGATGCCCCGTTCTTCCGCCAGAAGCGGCGCGTTGACCAGATTGACCCCATCCAGCATCGGTTTCAGCAGGCTGTTGAGCACCATGTTGGTGATCGGCTTGCGGTTCAGCGTGGAGACCTCCCCTTCGTAGAGCACCTCGATGCGGCGAATGCCCGATTCGGTCAACTGACCCAGGGTGGAGCCGAGTTTGTCGGCCAGATTCAGATAGGGACGCAAGGTGGAGAGTTCCCCTTCCGAGACCGCCGGAATGTTCAAGGCATTCTGCACCGTGCCCTTGAGCAGATAATCGGCGATCTGTTCGGCGATCTGCACCGCGACTTTCACCTGCGCTTCGTGGGTCGATGCGCCCAGATGGGGCGTGAAGACCACATTGTCGAGTTCGAAGAGGGGGTTTTCCTTGGCGGGTTCCTGTTCGAAGACATCGAGTCCGGCGGCGAACACCTTGCCGGATTTGAGAGCCTCGTAGAGTGCGGTTTCATCGATGATGCCGCCACGGGCACAGTTGACCACGATCACGCCCTTTTTCATGCGCTCGAAGGCGTCGGCGTTGACGATGTGACGGGTCGCCGGAATGAGCGGGGTATGGACGGTCAACACATCGATCTGGGGCCAGAACTCTTCCAGGGAGGCGGCCAGGGTCACGCCCATATCCTGGGCCCGTTGTTTGCTGATGAACGGATCGAATGCCAGCACGCGCATTTTGAGTCCCAGAAAGCGATCCACCACCAATGAGCCGATATTGCCGGTGCCGATGATGCCGAGCACCTTTCCCGACAGTTCCCGTCCCATGAAGCCATTTTTTTCCCACTTGCCCAGACGGGTGGAGGCCGTGGCCGCCGGAATGTGACGCGCGGCGGCCAGGGCCAGGGCCACGGTCAATTCGGCGGTGGTGGTGGCGTTGCCGAAGGGGGCGTTCATCACGATGACCCCCCGTTTGGAGGCCGCCGGAATGTTCACGTTGTCCACGCCGATGCCGGCGCGTCCGATCACCTTGAGATGGGTGGCCGCTTCGATGAGTTCTGCGGTCAATTTGGTGGCCGAGCGGATGGCGATGCCATCGTATTCGGGGAGGATCGATTTCAGTTCCTCGGGGCTCAGACCCGGTTTATAATCCACATCCACCCCCCGTGCCCGGAGTGCGGCTTCGGCTTCGGAGGACATTTTGTCGGAAATGAGCACTTTTGGCATGGCG
>JADGBU010000198.1:0-3632 GCA_015231295.1 Magnetococcales bacterium
GGAAGCCCGCGCCAAGGCCGGCGCGTCGTTGATCCCGTCCCCCACCATGCCCACGATTCCGAAACGGTCTGTCATCTCCTCGATGGCGCGCAATTTCTCATCGGGCAGCAACTCGGCCCGCACATCCTCGATCCCGGCATGACGGGAGATGGCCTGAGCGGTGGCGGCATTGTCGCCGGTCAACATGGTCACGGCAATACCCAGATCATGCAGGTCGCGAATCGCTTCCGGCGCGTTTTCCCGCATGCGGTCGGATACGGCGATCACCGCCAGTGGTTCACTGGACGAAACCAGCACCACGACCGTCTTTTCGTCCTGTTCCAGTGGCAGGATGATCGCCTCCACTTCTGGACGGCAGAGACCGAGTTCTTCCAGCAGACGGTGATTGCCGATGTGATGAATCTCCCCCGCAATCGTTCCCCGTGCGCCACGTCCGCTGAGTGCCTCGAAATGGCGGACATGGAGCAGTGGGCGTTCTTTCCCCCAGGCCGTCGTGATGGCGGCGGCCACCGGATGTTCGGAGTGGGCCTCCAGACTGGCTGCCAGACGCAGGATCTGGTCCCGGTTCCGCTCTCCCAGGATGACAAAATCGGTCATCTCCAAACGACCATGGGTCAGGGTGCCGGTCTTGTCCATGGCGATGGCCTTCAAATCGTGGGCCTGCTCCAAATACAGTCCGCCCTTGATCAGGATGCCGCGTCGCGCTCCGGCGGCCAGACCACTGACCACCGTCACCGGGGTGGAGATCACCAGGGCACAGGGACAGGCCACCACCAGCATCACCAGCGCTTTGTAGAACCAGGGGCTGAATGAGTCGCCCAACAGGAGTGGAGGCATGGTGGCGATCAATCCCGCGATGCCCACCACGGCGGGGGTGTAATAACGGGCGAATTTCTCCACGATACGCTGCATCGGCGCACGTTTGGCCTGGGCTTCCTGCACGGTATCGATGATGCGCGCCAGAGTGGAGTGTTTGAAATCGGCGGTGACGCGGTATTCCAACACCCCGGAACCGTTGATCGAGCCAGCGTACAAGGGATGACCCACCTCCTTCGTGACCGGAACGCTCTCTCCGGTGATGGGAGCCTGGTTGACGCTGGAATGTCCCGACACCACCACGCCATCCAGAGCGATCCGCTCCCCGGGCTTGACGCGCGCCAGACGATCCACGGCCACCGTGGAGGCAGGCACGTTCTCCCACGTTCCGGTCTCGGTCTGGAGGGTGACGGTTTCCGGGGCCAGGGACATCAGTTCCCGGACGGCGTTGCGCGCCCGGTCCATGGAAAGGGCCTCGATCCGTTCGGCCAGGCCGAACAGGAAGGTCACCATGGCCGCCTCCGGCCATTGGCCGATGACCATGGCTCCCAGGACCGCAAGGCTCATCAGAAAGTTCATGTTGAGGGAGAGATGACGCAAGGCGATCCAGCCTCGTTTCAAGGTATCGCGACCGCCGACCAGGATCGAGAGCAAAGACAGCACGATGATCCATAAAGAAGTTTCATCCACCCCGCTCCAGACGAGGATTTCCGCGCCGCTGGCGGTCAAACCGGCGACAGCGGTCACCAGCCACTCCCGGTGGGAGACGGCGGGCTGAACCGGCAGGGATCTGGTTCGATCCGCTCCCGGCGTTTCTGCCATCCGGTCTGGTTCCATGTCCACGGCGCACAGAGCGGCGATCACCGCTTTCCGCTCCACGCCGTGATGCACCACGATCAATTCCCGGCGGATGAAATCGAAATCCATCTGCAAGATGCCTCGTATGCTGGCGAGAGATTTACGGATCAGGTCCGCCTCGGTCGGGCAGCACAGTTTGGTAACACGCAACACCATGCGTTCCCCCTCGATCATGGAAAGCGGGGGCGTCAGGGGGGGGTGTCATGGCCTGGGTATCGGTAGCGCAGTGACTGGCGCAACAAGCAGGGGTGTCGTGAGCGGGCATGATCATCTCCGGTGGAAAGTTTTTGGAAACCGTGCGATCATTGCACACCCTGTAGTAGCTACAGAGTCAAGAGCTTTTTTCAGGTCTGCGCTTTATTTTCAGGAGAGGAGCATGCGCATTGGCGAGTTGGCCAAACAGGTGGGTTGCGACGTGGAGACGGTGCGTTACTACGAGCGGGAGGGGCTGATTGCGGAACCGGAACGGGACCAGTCCGGTTACCGGAGTTACGGAGTGTCCCATCTGGAAACCTTGCAGTTCATCCGTCACGGTCGCTCCCTGGGCATGAAACTGGTCGAAATCCGGCAATTGCTGAATTTTCGCCACCACCCGGATGGAGACTGCTCCGGGGTGGATGCCCTTCTCGATGTGCAGCTCGAGCGGATCGAGGAGCAAATCGCAGCCATGGGTACGCTCAAAGAACAGTTGATCGCCCTGCGTGCAGAGTGCGAACAGCGCCAGACCAACCGGGGATGCGGCATCATGCGTTCCCTCAACCAGGCGGTCCAGATACGGCAATGTCCCTGCCATCGGGATGAGTCCGTATGACTTTCCCCCCGAGATGCGCGACCACCTTCTGGCCAACATGCGGGATCTCTTGCTGGCACTGTCGGACATCCTGGCTGTCCCAGTGCCCGGTATGGACGAAGCAGCGATCTTCGCTGAAGCGCGGCTGGGCATGTGCCATGCCACCTGTCGGCTGCATAAGAACTGCCGGGAGTACGACTCATGATGGATTGGATGACTGTTTCCTTTCCGATTTCCGGGGTACACACCTGGGTGCTGCTGCCCCCTTTGGTGGCGTTCGTCGTCTCGTTTTTCAGCTCGATGGTGGGCATCTCCGGGGCATTCCTGCTCCTGCCCTTTCAGGTGAGCGTGCTGCACTTCGTCACCCCGGCTGTGAGTTCCACCAATTTGGTCTTCAATCTCATCGCCATTCCCTCTGGGGTTTGGCGTTATATCCAGGAAGGCCGCATGGCTTGGCCGCTGACCTGGATCATCGTTGTCGGCACCATGCCGGGGATCGTCATCGGTTATTTTGTTCGTGTCGAGTATTTGCTCGATCCCGGTCCGTTCAAGCTGTTCATGGGATGCGTCCTGCTCTACATCGGTCCTCGTTTGCTCAACGATTTCATGCCGTGGAAAACCGCTCCGGCGGCGAAACCTGCAGTGCCCACCCCCATCCCAGGCGATGGGAGCGGGCAAGTAGCGACAGGATCACCGGACGATGCGGCCATCCGCATACTGCATTTTTCACTGGTCAAGGTCGAATACGAATTCCGTGGTGAGACGACCCGCTTCGGGACGGTCAGCATGTTCATGCTGGCTTTTGTCGTGGGCATCATTGGCGGAGTATACGGCATCGGAGGCGGGGCCATCATTGTCCCATTCTGCGTGGCGATTTTCCGCCTGCCGGTCCACACCATCGCCGGGGCGGCGTTGGCGGGAACCTTGTTCACTTCGGTGGCCGGAGTGATCCTGTACAGTGTTCTCCCCGCGCCGCCTGGAGTATCCACCCAGCCGGATTGGGCCTTGGGGGCGCTGTTCGGTCTGGGAGGCATGGGAGGGATGTATCTGGGCGCGCGTTGCCAGAAGTTTGTGTCGCAGCAGGCGTTGAAAGGGATTCTGGGCCTGTTGCTGACCTCTCTGGCCGTGCAGTATATCACCTCTTTTCGCGGCTGAAGCGCATCGGATG
>JADGBU010000198.1:3695-4334 GCA_015231295.1 Magnetococcales bacterium
CCTGGTATCACACTCCCCAAGGCGCGTGGATGGCCTTACAGGAAGAAAATTTGTTGCTGCGCATGCTGAATCCTGCCCCTGGAACCACTTTGCTGGATGTGGGTTGCGGCACGGGTTTTTTCAGTCGACGACTGGCGGCGTCTGGTTTGAGGGTCGTGGGAATGGACAGTGATCAGGGGGCATTGGATTTTGCCGTCAGACAGGGCCATGCCGTGCGATATGTGGCGGGAGACGCCAGGGCCATGCCTTTCCCGGATCGCATATTCGACAACGCCATGGCGGTCACAAGCCTCTGTTTTGTCACCCCACCCGCCGTCGCCTTGACAGAGATGCTGCGCGTAACGAGACAAACCGTGATCCTGGGATTGCTCAATCGGAAAAGCCTTTTGTATCTGCGCAAAAAAGGCAGTTCTGGTTATACAGGTGCCCGTTGGGATGAATTTTCGAGCGTCCAGGCATGGATGGAGGAACTCTCCACGGCCCAGCGTTCCTCCTGGCGGGTGGTATCCACAGCCACGGCGATCCATTGGGCTTCCGGTATCCCTCCTGTCCGATGGCTGGAAGGGTTGTGTCCAGATTCTTGGCCTTTCGGAGGTTTTTTGGCAATCAAGCTGGTTCGCACATAAAATGGAAGTGAAC
>JADGBU010000198.1:4472-5658 GCA_015231295.1 Magnetococcales bacterium
AGTCGCGCCACCGCCTCAAAAGAGAGGACGCAGTAGGCTCCCCGACAGTAGGCCACCACCTCCCGTTCCTGGGGCAGTTCATGGAGTCGCCGTTCCAGTTCCCGCAACGGGATGTTGAACGCCTTGGGCAGATGACCCGCCGCATATTCTTCCGCTGGACGCACATCCAGCACCGTGACCGTGCCTGCCCGCATTCTTTCCAGCAACTCCCCCCGGGGGATCGGCTCCATCCCGTCCCTGGTCAGGAGATAGTTTTGCACCAGTGCCTCCACCTCTCCCAGTCTGCGTTCGGCGATGCCCCGAATGACTTGCAACAGGGTCACTACCGCCTGGTCTCCCAGTCCATAATGGACGTACAACCCCTCCTTGCGGGCAGTCACCAGTCCGGCATGCCGCAACAGTTGCAGGTGCTTCGAGGTGTTGGCCACCGACAACCCGGCAAGCTGGGCCAGGGATTCCACGGTTCGTTCGCCCTGGGCCAGATACTCAAGCAAGGCCAGCCGGTGTCCTTGCCCCACCGCCTTGCCGACGCGGGCCAAATGGTCGAACAACTCCTGCTTGAAAAAATCGCTTGACATTATGTTCTGCTTTTTGGTTGAATATAAATCAAAGATGTGGTTGATTATCAGAAAGGCCTTTCACACGCTTGCTGCCAGGAGGTGTCTCGTGACGGATAGCTCCATTGATAGTTCCAGAAATGATCCTCCGGGACAAGGGGTTTCTCACCCACCAGAACCGACAGCAGGATGCGAGGGTTGCCTTTCCAGGGTCATGCAGGAATTTTCCAGTCGTTTCGAGCGGAGTGCCAAACGCTGGGAATTGGTGGTCTATCCATCTTTGTTCGCATTCGTGGTTCTGGCGAGTTATGGATTTTTCCTGATTTACAGTTTGACTGCGGACATGCGCACCATGGCATCAGGCATGGATCCCAGAATGGGAACGAACATGGCGAGCTTGACCGGGGACATGCGTCTTATTGCCGAAGGTATGACGAAAATGACGGAGAGTGTGTCTGTCATGTCGGAGAACGTCAATTTGATGCGGACGGACATCCAACGCATCACCCCCCACGTCGCGGGGATGGAGGAGAAAATGGATACGGTCTCCCGGCGGATGGATGTCATGACCCAGCAAATGAACACCCTGGGGCCGATCATGAACAGCATACACGACATGAATCGTTCCA
>JADGBU010000004.1:0-374 GCA_015231295.1 Magnetococcales bacterium
GACTGGAAAGGATATTCTCTGGTCCACCTGCTGTCTGGCCACGCCAGGCATGCCGATCGTGGGACGCCTCTCCGAAGATGGCCGCTGGATCGTTCATTGCGCCGATTGCATCAAGATTCAAGGGTCACAGTGGGAAAAAGGACAGTGGGCGATTCAACCCGGCGCCGAGGCTCTGCAAATCACCTTCACGGTCCGGCACCGCGCGGGAGCCTTGCTGGAAGTGCTCGAATTGTTGGCAAAAATGGGAATCAATGGCCAGACGATTCAAGGGAAAGGACGCACCTCCGACATCTATGTCATCAGCATGGAGATGGATGGCAAAAAACCTTCGGTGCTGGGCAAGGTGCTCCATGAACTTCTGAGAGTCAGCGCGG
>JADGBU010000004.1:397-1570 GCA_015231295.1 Magnetococcales bacterium
AACCGTATGATACCGGATCGAGCACTCCCCCCATTCGCTGAATGAATCGAACCGGACTTTGGATAAACAACCATGAAAATCCTGATCACCGATGATGAAGCCCACAACCGCCTTCTGATGGAGAAAATCCTCTCCCCTTATGGGAATTGCGATCTGGTGGTCACGGGCAAGGAGGCCCTGGAAGCCTTTGAAATGTCCTTGCTCGACGGTGCTCCTTACGATCTGGTCTGCCTGGATATCATGATGCCGGAGATGGATGGTCAAGAGGCGTTACGCCGAATTCGCGAGTTGGAACGGGAGCACGACATCAACGAAAGCGAAGAGGCGATCATCTTCATGGTGACGGCCCTGAATACCGAAGAACATGTCGTGCAGGCCTTTTTCCGGGGCGGTTGCACCGACTACCTTGCCAAACCCGTCACCCGCGACAAGGTGGTGGAAAAAATGCGCCAGTACAACCTGATCGAAGCCGCCTGAAGCGTACCGATCACGGCAGGCGTTGTTCGACTCTCGCGGATTCAGGGGCCAACGGCCCCCGCTTCCTGACGGAGCCCCCTTTCTGCACGCAGCGTATGACCTCTCCGAACGGATCCCGTTTCCACCGTCGCGTCGCCAAGGCGAGACCGGTCATGTAGGGCAAGGCCGCCAACAGGCTGACAGGTCCGGCTTTGGGCAATTTCGTGATGGTTTCACTCGGCAAGAACGGTTCCCCTGTCGATGTCTCGGAAGGCATGATCGTTCTCCAATGGATTCTTGAGGGTGTCAACGCAAAGAGACAAGCATAAACCTTCGCACACGATCGCATTAATGCAAGAATCAAGCCATCATAAAAAATCCATCACATCATTCAAATATTTCATTTTTTTCATACAGTTAATATTTCGGCATTCTCACCATATCCACATCGCCCCACCCAATCTGCCATTTCTCTGACGCCATTGTTCCGCCCATATGGCCACCCGATGCACAAACCACCGGCAAAACCCTCCCCGATTTCGATATCTTTATTGATGTGACAACGCGCCTGCCCACTCATAAACCGATCCGATTTCCCGCCCAGCACTCCTTCCATCCGTGCTTTCTCTTCCATTTTCCGCAAGGAATCTTGCATGTCGGCTACCGCATGGATATACTGATTCTTGGAACCAGCCAACTGGCCGACGTAGCTCAATT
>JADGBU010000004.1:1811-11245 GCA_015231295.1 Magnetococcales bacterium
GCGCCTGCTTTGCAAGCAGGAGGTCATCGGTTCGATCCCGTTCACCTCCACCAATTAAAGTTATTAAGTTATCTGAAAAGGGCACCTAAAGGGTGGCCCTTTTCGCATGCAAAAATTCCGAGAAATTCTAAAGCTTACGGCGACGGCTAAATGTAATCCACCCAGACCAAAACCTGCTCTAACCACATCTCTGTTCTCTAGAGCAGGATGTTTGTGCCTACAAAGATAATAGGAGTATGTTTATGGGGAATTCTTGGAGATCTTTAGAGAACGCTGTGCGGAAAATTGCATCAACCAAGTGGGGTGTTAATGCAAACGCAGAGCATTTGGGTGGGATTGATTTTGATGCAGTATTAAGACCGTCTGCAGACCATTTAATATTGATTGAAGTGACAGAGAATGATAGGCTGTCAAATGTTAGAGATAATATATCTAAAATAAATTCTTTTAGACATTCAATGCTCGCCGAAGGTGTTTATTGTAAGGCCTATATTTTGCTTGAAGATGTGCCGACCAATTCAATGATTGAAACGGCTCGTCAAAACAAAATTACAATTTGTTCACTGTCTGACTTTGCGGACGAATTCTTTAATTTCAGCTCCTATGTTATGTACAGGACTCAACAGCCTTTTGGGAGCGCACTAAATCCATTTACAGGAATGCCTGACTCTTTAAAGTATGTTTCTGTCAGCTACACATCACCGAAATTATCTTTTGACGCATTAAAAATATCAGAAGAACTTGTGAACGGAGAGCATGTATTGCTTGTGGGCGATTATGGTACTGGTAAAAGTAGGTGTGTAAAAGAGGTCTTTGATATTTTGACAGTAAAAAACAAACAAATTGGTCGTAGTGTATTTGCGATTAATTTAAGAGATCATTGGGGAGCTAAAACAGCATCTGAAATTATTGCAGGACATTTGGAAGAAATTGGTTTGTCTGAACAAGTTGATAATGCTATGCGAATTATAAATAGTGGCGGAGTCATATTGCTGCTTGACGGGATAGATGAGGTTGGTGCGCAGGTGTTTGGTTCTAGTTGGGAAAATAGACGAACCTTACGTCGATCAGCTCTTGAGGGTGTTAGGAAATTAATAAATAAGAATAAAGGTGGAATCTTGGTGACGAGTCGATCTCATTATTTTGATAGTGACGAAGAAATGATAGCTTCTATTGGACTCAAAGATGACAAGGTAAAAGTTGTTGTTTGCCCTGAAGAATTTTCTGACAGTCAAGCGAAAGAATATCTTGCACAAATTAATGTTAATGCTCCCGTTCCTGACTGGCTTCCAAGAAAACCTTTAGTTTTTCAAGTGATTTCTACCATAGAAACGGATTTGGCGAACAACATACTTTTAAGTCATGACGGAGAATTTTCTTTTTGGGGAAAATTTATTACAACAATATGTGAGCGTGAAGCAAAAATTCATGGATCGTTGCAAGCCAATGCTGTTCAACAGATTCTAATAATTCTTGCTGAAATTACTAGAAATGGAGGAGCGTATTTAGGAAAGCTTTCTGTTAAAGATATTCGGGAAGCCTACGAAAGAGCTATTGGTGAAACTCCTGATCAAGCAGGAGAATTAATGCTTATGAGATTATGTTCTCTTGGTCGGATTGGCCCTGAATCGCCTGAAAGACAATTTGTTGATGAGTATATTGTAGATGGTTTAAGGGCAGAATCGTTAGTCAATATTATTGATAAGCAGGAAAAAAGCATAATCAATAAGCAATGGAAGCAGCCGCTTATGAAATTGGGTTGGAATCTTTTGTTAGATTCTCTACAGAATTCTTATCTAGTAAAAAAAGTATTATTTGAATCGTACTTGAAAAAATTAGCAGGTGGAAGCAATATTCAGGCGTATTGTGAAATATTTTCTGTGTTGGCATCTGTTAAAGGAGACACACTAAAACCTCACATTACTCTTGACGGTTGTGATATTTATTGTCTTGTGGTTGGTGAGCGACAATTGTCAGATGTAAATATTAAGAGATCATATATTAGAAATTTTAACTTACTTCCTGAGGTTGAGTCTAAGAAGTCACGCATCAAGGTGGATGATTGTCAGATTATTGAAATATATGGGATTTCTAGCGATGAAGGGTTGCCGGATTGGATTTCAAACACTGAAGTTGAAAAATATGACAGTTTATCAAATGCAAAAAAAATCAGAAATAGCGAACTCAGTTCTGCGCATAGGTTGTTCCTTTCTGTGATTCATAAGATTTTTTTCCAGCCAGGTGCCGGAAGGGAAGAAAGATCTTTGTTTAAAGGGGGGTTTGGAGGCGAGTATAGCAATAAAACACTTTCAAAGATATTATCAACATTACATAGTGAAGGATTGATTGAAAAAATACCAGGAGATGATGGAAATATTTATAAACCTGTCCGCAGATATTCACGACGCATGGCCTTAATAAAAAGTCAGCTGGCTTTGTCAGCTGATCCTCTTTGGGAAAAAGTTTCAGAATTTTAATGGCGACCTTAAAAGTCTGGATACATATTACTATTTTCCTGGGAATCCGGAATACCTTACTGCATTTCCCTACCTCTGGAAAGCCAAAGAGCGGATCGCTTGCAAAGAAGGATGTCCGGGAAACCCGGGGACAGTGTCCGGGAAATCCGGGAACGGGAAATCCGGGGACAGTATATCCATTTCACGCCAGAGTGAATTCCACAACGTCGGAACCCGGCTAATGCTATCCGATAGGCGTACCCGGTCCACTCCTGAGCAAGTTCATCACCTCCTCGATCTTCTCCAGTTCAACGACGATCACCTGCAGTCCGGATGGGCGGCGGTGCCGCATTCGTCCACCATGCGCGGCGCATCCAATCCGCTCAGTTCCCCCCCTGCGCCCCAGCGCACCCGCCCGATCACCTCATCCAAACGTGAGAGGAACATGACCCGTTCCCTGTCACCCCATCACAAAACAGGAGAGCTATCACTCCACCGATGTTTCCAAAGAGAGAACGCTGGTTGAATTCCGGATGCCCGAGACCCGCATGTAGCCCCCGGAATCACAAATTTCCATCCAGGTACCATCATCGAAATGGATTTCCATGGAGCGATACGGATCATTGGCGTTTCGTTCGGTCATGGACACCTTGCGGATTTTCAGACCCGCCAGACTGCGAATGGTAAATTCTTCTCTCTGGGTGATCATAAACAGCCTCTCCTGTCGTTGATTGAATCATCGGGTGCCTTCTCGCTCTTATTAAAGATACTCATAATCCATGCCATGTTCCGCAACGGATATCGTTGCGGATTTAAAGCTATTATCTATTATTTATCAATCGGTTGATTAAAAACGAGGAGGGAACTGACCATGACTTTCATCCGTCCCGGGAGAACGACGGAAAGGATGTCTGCAACATTCGGGCGTCTCATCAGGTGGGATTGGTATCAAATCGCATAGAAAACAATTGGTTATCACAGATGAAAACAATGTGGAATCCGCAATGAATGTTGCAGGGGAGGATTACGATCGGACCGGCTTGTTCGTCTTGCGGGCAAGACGCTGATTGAGGGCCTGACGGGAAAGACCAAGCATCATCGCGGCGATGCCCTGATTGCCTTGGCTTTTGTCGATCGCATGGGCGATCAGGTACTCTTCGGCCTCTTTGAGGGTAGGCGGATTATGGCCTTCCGGCCAACTCAGAGGGGCAGCGGGGCATCCAGATTCGGAAGAGTCGTTTCTGGTGGCAAGCGTTCCCCCCGAACGGTTGGGCGTCAGAGCCTTGCGAAAGGTTTCCATGCCCAGGGGGCCGGATTTGTAATGGGCCATGGCATCCATGCTCAGGGCTCGCAGTTCACGAATATTCCCGGGAAAATCATGACATTCCAATAACTGTATCAACTGCCGGGTGATCACCGGAGTCTGGGAAACCCCAATGGCCTGGGCCGCATCCTGGATGAATTTGGCCAGCAGAAGCGGGATATCCTCCTTGCGTTCGCGCAAGGGGGGGATGGTCACGGCGTGGGTGGCGAGGCGAAAATAGAGATCTGACCGGAACTTGCCCTCGCGAATCCGCTGCTTGAGATCCCGATTGGTGGCCGCCACGATGGTCACATCGGCGTTGCGGGATATGTCGGAGCCGATGGGCTCGTATTTTTTCTCCTGGAGCAGTCTCAACAGCTTGATTTGACTCGATTCAGACAAATCACCGATCTCGTCCAGAAACAGGGTGCCCCGGGCGGCCTTGGCCACCAGACCTTCCCGGGCGTTCATGGCTCCGGTGAAGGCCCCCTTGACATGACCAAACAGGGTATCGGCAAACATATGATCATCCAGACCCGCCACGTTGACTGGAACCAGTGGGCCGGTTTTCTTCCTCAACAGATGAAACGCCTGGGCAAGCAGTTCCTTGCCGGTGCCGGTCTCACCGATGATCAGCATCGGTTCCCCGGTGCGGGCGGATGACTCCATGTATTTGAAAATGGATTGCATTTTATGGCTGCGGGTGACGATCTGATCAAACGCCTCCGGAGATTTCAACTGCCCGCCGAGCAGATAGTCCTTGAGAGCACTGGCATGCTGGCGCAACTCGTAGAGTTCCAGGGCCTTGCGCACGGTAGCGATCAGGTTGCCCACGTTCACGGGCTTGAGCAGATAATCGGCAGCTCCTTTTTTCATGCACTCCACGGCGGTATCGACCTCCTGAACCGCCGTCACGATGACCACCGGGATTGCCGGATGGGTGGTCTGCACCTGTTGCAGCAATTCGAGTCCCGAGATGCCGGGCATGCGCAGATCCATCAACAGCACGGCGGTCGGGGTTCGATCCAGCAAGGGGAGCAACTCGCGGCCATCGGAAAGCGTGGTGATCGGTCCCATTCCATGGCTACGCAACAAAAATTTCATGCTGGCGAGGATCTCCTCCTCATCATCCAGCACGACAATCTGTGGGACCTGATCCGCTTCGGAATGAGCCGGGATGGGAGTCGTCTTCATGGCTGTCGCCTGGCGATCGGAAGGTGAATGGTTACGGTCGTTCCAAGCCCAAGATTGGAATCAATTTTAAGGGTTCCGTTATGCGACTCGATGATTCTATGGATGATTGACAAACCGATCCCCATACCTCCCTGACTCTGACGCGTCGTGAAGAAAGGCGTGCCGAGTCGGGCCATATGTTCCAAAGCGATGCCGCATCCTTGATCGCGCACTTCGATGCGAATGGTTTCTCGCATCGGTTCCATGCTCATGGCGATCGTGACGCCGCGATCGTTGCCGGGAAGCGATTGCAGGGCGTTCATGATCAAGTTCGTGAAAACCAGAAACAATTTTTCCGAATTACCCTGAACGAGGTAACGATCCGGTTGCCACTCCGTTTGAAACAACCGAGTCGTGCGTTTGATTCTCTCCTGCAAGAAAGAGACCGCTTGTTCTATAACCTCGCACAAATCGGTCGATTGCATCTCGGTCATGTCCTGGGATTGGGTCAGGGCTTTCAGATTCTTGACGATGCTGTGGATCCGTCTGGCATTCTCCTCGATGCCGCGTATCAGGACCGAGACCGAATCGGCCATTTCGGAATAAGGCATGCCACCCAGGGAAAAATCCCCATTGTCCCGATAGTAGTTGTCCAGAATCTTCTTGGAATCGATCCATATCTCCTGGATCATGCTGCTGTTGAGCACAATGATGTTGTTCGGATTGTTGACCTCGTGGGCGATTCCGGCGGCCAGAAAGCCGATGGAGGCGAGGCGATCGTTCCGGCAGGCCTGATCCTGGAGTTGTGCCCGCTCCTCGAAGGCGCGTTTGGTGATGGTGATGTCTTCGGAGATGCCGAGCATGCCGCTGATCTGGCCTTCGGTATTTTTGAGCGGAATCTTTGTAGTGGATATCCAGCAGGAGGTTCCATCCGGATGCTGAAAGAACTCCGAAAAAGGACCGACAGGATTTCCGGTGGCGATCACCTGTTGATCATCCCGGTCATGCAGCACATTGCCGTACACCTGCGGAAATTCGTCATTGCGCCGATCGATGATCCGCTCCGGATCATCGAGTCCGAGATGCTGGGCAAAAGCACGATTGCAACCCCGGAAGACCGCGTGGACATCCTTCCAATAGACCAGGCTCGGGATGGTGTCGAGAATCGTCCTCAGCATGACGTTGGTATTCTGGAGTTCCAATGCATTGCGTTCCTGGATGGTGACATCCAGCAGGGTGAAGAGCAGACAGACCACCTGACGTTCCGTATCGAACAGAGGATGCAGAGTCCAGTCCCAATAGGTGACGCCCCACTCCGGATGATCCGGAAACTCGAATGGTTTGGCCATCACGCTGAACGGTTCTCCGGTGGCCACCACGCGACGAAAGATGATTTCGTTTTCGACGTGAGGATAGAGTGCGAAATGGTTCTTTCCCGGGAAAAAATCGATCTCTGCGCCATTCTTGTCTGCGTAGGCGCGATTGACCCGAATGAAATTGAACTCCCGATCCAGAATGACCATCGCCATATGACTGGTTTGAAACAGCGCTTCCAGAATGTCGTTGGTCTGTTGCAGCGAGGCCTCCATCTGCTTGCGGTGCGTGATGTCCGTATCGATGCTGCCGACGCCTTGCAGCACGCCCGCTCCGTCGTGCAGCGGAAATTTCACCGACAAAAAGGTATGCAGGCCGGAGGGATGCGGAATGTCGATCTCCCGTTCCACCAGCCTGTCTTGCTGCCGGACTTGTTGTTCGTGCTCCAGAAACTGGTCAAGCACGGCGCGGGGCAACAGGTCAACACCGGAGTTGCCCCGAATCTGCCCATGAGTGATGCCGAACATCTCCTCGAAACGACGACTGACCAGAATATAACGTCCCAAACGATCTTTCAGAGAGATCATGGCGTTTGAATTGTTGATCACCCCCCACAACCGATTTTCGCTGTTTTCCATATCGAGAATGTTCTGCTGGATGATATTCATCGCCGCCTGCTTTTGTTTGTCTATATTCTGGAAATGTCGGTACTGCTGACGGAGGATCAAAAGCGACATGACGATCATCAGGGAGACGAATATGAAACTTCCAAACAGTACATGACTCTGTCTGGTCAGTGCCTCCTGGTAAAGTTCATCGGCCTTGGTCTCGGAAAAACGAATCACCTGATCGATCAGAGGATCCAGTTTTTCACGACGCAACTCCTGCATGCCTTTCATGTTGCGCATGGCCTCGGTTCGGTCGCCCGTCTGGAGCAAATCCACGGTGTGCTGATGGATCACGCGCCCCCGCGAACAGGCCTCCCGCAGGTCGGCAAGCAACGCATCGTTGCCGGAAAAACGGCTTTCGATCGTTTCAAGATTGACGTTGATCGATTCCTTCAGGAGCAGAGCCTCCTGAAGCGCGCGTTGGACCGCTTCATCCGAGTCATCGTGGATCAGGTCGTGCAGAATGATCTGCATCTTGAGCAGCGCGCTTTTGGTATGCTGCGCGGCAAGATTGACCATGAACAATTTTTGATACAGTTGATCCGTCGAATGGGCGAGTCGTTCCATTTGGAAGATCACCCCTCCTCCCATGGCGACGATCAGCAGAAAAAGCAGAATGTAGCTGTTCCAACTCGTGATGGCGCGGATGCGATCAGCAGGCATGCGAAAATTCTCCTCCTGGTTATCAAGGCCGGCAACCGGCGTATCCGGTCATGCGTCAGCATAATCGAAAGCAGAATGCAAAGATATCCCACCCTGGACCAAGCCTGAAGCCCCCCCTGCAATAAACATTGCAGCCTCCCCCAAAGATTGCATGGATATATCCATATACAAATCAATAAATTACCAATATACCATCCATGCTCTGATTGGAACGTTGCAGATATTCCGGATGCGCACACCGCACCGGTTGTTTTCCCGACACAGCCAAGAGTCCATGAAAACAAACGGTTAACAGGACAGAATGACCGAATGGCCGAATGACTCAGGTGGCATCACCTGTGCGTTATCGTTTTGGTGAAGCGTTCCGGGGGTAAAAACCAGTGTCGGGCGTTTGATCGAATCGGCCCGTTCGTTTGTCAGGGCTTGAGGGGAGAAAAGAAAATGATAGAATCGACACAACCGTTGACTCTGAAAGAACGCGCAACCGTGAAACGGGCCGAGGAGTTTCGTCAGGGTATCGGAAGTGGATCTGTCCATTCTTCCACTCCTGGTAACAGGAAGAAAGAACGCTCTCGAATCCGGCAAACAATGGCGCATCGTCGCCTGCTCGGAGGTGGTGGCGCGAAGGTCGGTCAAGTCGGCCTGGATCCGGCATCCTCGCAATGCCGGGAACAGACGACGCAACCAGACAACCGAATATATTATTAGATTTTTCATGAGCATTCCATGATTATTAATAGCATCATTCTGGTGATGGACGACACACCGAGTGTACGCAGCATGGTCGGCAAACTGGTGAGCAAACTCGGTTTCGACATCGCGGCAGCCGGAGATGGCAAGCATGGCCTCTCCGCCGGATTGCCGAATCTGACCGAACATGCCACGGCGTCGGTCCGATGCATCCAGGAGCACCTGGATGCCATGCGTCAACGCATGGAGCGCTCTCACGTAAAGGCGGATCGTCTGCTGAACGGACTCCGTGGGAGCCAGGATCCGGCATGAAAAGCCGTGGCCGCCAATCCGGATCGAAACACGCCGTCCGGGTGAAGACAAAATACCCACCGAACGGCGAGCCGCCGGCGATTCTGGGGCTGATGGCCCCCTTGAGCGGCATGGCGTCGCTCTACGGCCAGGAGATCGTGCGGGCCACCCGTCTGGCGGTTCGACAGGTCAATGAACAAGGCGGCGTGCTGGGCCGACCTCTGCGTCTGGTCATCGATGATGACGGCAGTCATCCGGAGTCCGCCGTCCATGCCGCCAACCGGCTCCTGGACCGCCATGGCTGCCAGGCCATGATCGGCAATCTGCTCTCCAACACCCGCATGGCGGTCGCCTACCGGGTCGCAGAGCCCAGACAGGTGCCGCTGCTCAACTTTTCCTTTTATGAAGGAAGCATCTTCAGCCGCTATTTTTTCCACTTCGCCGCGTTGCCCAACCAGCAGATCGATCGGATGATCACCTTCATGCGGGGACAGTTCGGCGGTCGGATGTTCTTTGCCGGCAACCATTACGAATGGCCCCGGGGTTCGATCGACGCCGCCCGACGGGCACTGGTCGCGGTGGAAGGAGAGATGGTCGGGGAGGAGTATCTGCCCCTCGGGATCACCGCAGAGCAGATCGATCGGCTACTCGCTCAGGTGCAAGAGTCCGGCGCGGAGGTGTTCGTCCCCTACTTCGCGGGCAGCGATCAGATCAAACTGCTGGAGCGTTTCCACGCGTTGGGCCTGAAAAACCGAATGGCGGTGGTGATGGGCCATTTCGACGAAATGATGGCCAGCCATCTCGCCCCGGAGGTCCGGGAAGGACTGTATGCCTGCAACACCTATTTCATGAGCGTCGATACCGAAGAGAACCGGC
>JADGBU010000004.1:11271-33586 GCA_015231295.1 Magnetococcales bacterium
GAAACGCGGTCTCTGGCCGGAGGGCGACACCATCGTCACCCATTTCGGCGAAGGGGCGCATCTGTGCGTGTTGGCCTTTGCGGCGGCGGTCAATCGGGCCGGAAGCCTGCAAGAGGAGAAATGGCTCCAGGCCCTGGCCACGATATCGATTCAGTCTCCCCATGGGCCGGTGCAGATGGATCCGGAAACCCAGCACGCCCGGGTCCACTGCTATCTGAGCCGCTGCGAGGCGTCGGGACACTTCGCCATCATCCGCGAGTTCGGCGCCATCAATCCTGTGCTGCCGGAACGGTATGGCCATCCGCGCATCGAAGCCGCCCGGACGGAACGGGAGGACTCCCGGCTGCAAAAGCGCATCCTGGATCACATGTCCGAGGGGGTCTGTCTGGTGCGGGCGGTGAATTTCACCATTCTCTATGTGAACAGCGGCTTCGAACGAATGTTCGGCTACCCCCGGGGAGAACTCCTCGGCCAATCCGTCGAAGTGCTGCATGGTCCCGTCGATGACCATCCGGATCCGGTCACGGAGACGATTCGCGCCAGTCTGATCCGTCAAGGTCGCTGGGCCGGGGATGTCCAACATGTGCGCAAGGATGGCACACCCTTCTGGTGTCACCTGTCGATCACCGCCATGACCGATGCCGATCAGGGGGAGTTGATGTTGGGCATCCATCGGGACATCACCGAGAGCAAGCGGATCGAAAAGGAGCTCGACCAATACCGGGAAAACCTGGAAGCGTTGGTGTGCCGCCGAACGATGGATCTGGAGAAGGTCAAGGATGCCGCCGAAACCGCCGCCCGCGCCAAAGAGAGCTTTCTGGTCAACATGAGCCACGAAATCCGTACCCCGATGAATGGCGTACTGGGCATGGCCGACCTGATCCTGAGCACCCCCTTGAACGATCAGCAACGGCACTATGCCAACACCATTCACCACTCGGGCCGACTGCTGCTTCGGATCATCAACGATATCCTGGAGTTCGCCAAAATCCGCTCGGGGCAGTTCGATCTGGAGATTCTGGCCTTCGAACTGACCGAGGTGATTCAGCACATTGGGGATCTGTTCATCCAGCAGGCGGAACAGAAAGGATTGACCTTTGACATGGAAGTGGAAGAGGAAATCCCTTCGGCACTGCTGGGGGATCCATACCGGATCAACCAGATTCTGTTCAATCTGCTGGGAAATGCGGTAAAATTCACCGAACAGGGTTCGATTCATCTGGCGGTGGCGATCGTCGAGGAGCGGGAAGCGGATCTCGTGTTGCAGTTCACCGTGACCGATACCGGCATCGGCATCTCTCCGGAGTGCCAGGGCCGGATCTTCGAGACCTTCACCCAAGAGGATGGCTCGGTGGCGCGCCGTTTCGGGGGCACTGGGCTCGGACTGGCGATCGCGCGGCAACTGGTGCTGCTGATGGATGGCACGATCTGGCTGGAGAGCGTCCCGAATCAGGGCTCCTGTTTCGGGTTCACGGCCCGTTTCGGCAAGCAGCAGCCTGGGGACAGGCGACACTACCTGGCTTGGCAGCGTCCCACCGAGGCCCAGGAGTTATCCAGCATCCAACACCGAAAGGAGTTGAAAAGCGTCAAGGGACGCACCCTGCTGGTGGAGGACAACCCGGTCAATCAGGAGGTGGCCGAGGCGTCGTTGCGACTCTTCGGGTGCGAGGTCATCCTGGCGGAGAACGGCCAGCAGGCCCTGGAGCGGTTTCGCACCAGCGATCCGCCCTTCGATCTGGTGATCATGGATTGCGAACTGCCGGTGCTGGACGGCTTCGAGACCACGCGGCGCATACGCCGGATCGAGGCGGAAGAACGGCGATCCCGCACCCCGATTGTGGCACTCACGGCCCATGTGTTCCACGAGAGCCGGCATAAGTGTCTGTTGGCCGGCATGGACGATTATCTGCCCAAGCCCTTCAGCCAGGAGGATATGGGAACGGTGCTGCTCCGCTGGCTGCCGGGAGGGGTGGGAACGGACCGCATTGCGACTCCGGATCCGACTCCCCTGCCCTGTCCGGATACGCTGCCCTCGGAGGTGCTGGATCCGGTCGCGCTGCACCGGATCCAGGAACTGGCCCGCAAAGGGGGCACGGATCTGCTGAACCGAATGGTCGGTCACTATCTGCAACGGACCGGGGAGTTGTTCCGGGAGATCGAAGAGGCCCTCGCGGGGCAGGCTGCGGAGCCGATACGGGTGGCCGCCCATACCCTGAAATCCTCCAGTCTGACGATCGGAGCGGTCCATCTGGCGGAGTTGGGGCGAATCATGGAGGAGCATCATGCCGATTTTCAGCAAGTGCGCGATTGCCTGAGCCAGTGCGCGATGCGGTTTGATGAAGTCAAGGAGGCGTTGAATGAACGGTGTCGCAGACCTTGAACCGATCCTGGAGGAGCCCCCTCAGGCCGAGGAGCGGCCATTGGTGCTGATCGTGGACGATGACCTCCTGCAACGGTTGCCGATGCGGGAGTCGCTGGAACAGAGCGGCTTCCGGGTGGCGGAGGCCGGCGACGGCTTCCACGCCTGGAAACACCTGCTGCATATGCGTCCGGATCTGGTGATCACCGACGTGGTGATGCCCGGTTGGGATGGCTTCTCCTGGTGCGCCACGGTGCGCCGGGAGGCGCGTTTCCGACATCTGCCGATCGTGCTGGCCACCTCTCTGGACGACGTGACATCCATCGAGCACGCCTATGACGTGGGGGCCACGGATTTCATCACCAAACCGATCAACTGGCCTTTGCTGGGGCATCGGATCCGCTATATTCTGCGTTCGGCCCGCACCGCCCTGGCTCTGGTCGAACGGGAGATGGAACTGTTGCGCACCCGGGGTGAAATCGTGCGTCGTCTGGGACGGGCATCGGAGTACCGGGACAACGAAACCGGCCTGCACATCCAGCGCATGAGCCATTACGCGGCGGCCATCGGCCAGGGGATGGGACTGAACCCAAACGAACAGGAGTTGCTGCTCAACGCAGCCCCCATGCACGACGTGGGCAAGATCGGCATTCCGGACCGGATTCTGCTCAAGCCGGGCCGGTTGACCAGCGAGGAGTTCGAAATCATGAAGACCCATACCGTGCTCGGAGGAGAGTTGTTGGATCAGGAGCCCTCCCGTCTGCTCAAGGCGGCGCACAGCATTGCCCTGACCCATCACGAACGGTGGGACGGTAGCGGCTATCCCCGAGGGCTGGCAGGCGAAGAGATTCCCCTGATGGGACGCATCTGCAGTCTGGCGGATGTGTTCGACGCCTTGACCTCCAGTCGTCCCTACAAACGGGCCTGGAGCCTGGAAGATACCCTGACAGAGATCCGACGAGGATCGGGCAGCGTGTTCGATCCGGCGGTGGTGTCGGCCTTCGACGAGGTTCTGCCGAAAATCCTCGCGTTCAAGGAAGAGTTCGCCGAGGTTGGAGAAGAGAAACCCTTCCGGGAGATCGACACTGCGATGCCGCGAGAAATCGAATGCATACCATCCTGATCGTGGAAGATGATCCGGTCACACGACTCTTTCTGGAGGAGTTGCTGCGGCAGGAGGGCTATCGGGTGCTGTTGGCGGCCAACGGCGAGGAGGCGTTGCAACGGTTTGCGGAGCGATCCTGCGACCTGGTGCTGATGGACATCCTGATGCCGATTCTGGATGGCTATCAGACCTGCCGGGAGCTGAAAAAACGCATGATGGCAGGCTTTTTCGTGCCGGTGATCTTCCTGACCTCGGTGCAGAACGATACGGAGTTGGCCCTTTGTCTGGATTGCGGCGGCGACGACTTTCTGAACAAACCGCCCAGTCCGATCCTCCTGCGGGCGCGGATCCAGGCCTGGTTGCAGCGGGCGGAGTTGGCCAACCGACTGGCCATCGACCGGCTGGATGTGGAAAACGTGATCCTCAAAATGCGCCTGGACGACCAGTTCGACGGACGAAAACTGAGGGTGCTGATGACGCCATTGGGCAAGACCACCGGGGATATCGTGCTGTCGGCATACCGACCGGATGGCGTGCAATATCTGATGGCCGGAGATTTCGCCGGACATGGACTGGCGGCGGCGATCTGTGGACCGTTGGTGTCGGATACCTTCTATCGCTTGACCCGTCAGAAACTGCCGTTGTGGGAGGTGATCACCCGGTTGAACGGATTGATCTTCCAAAAATTGCCGCTGAACATGTTCCTGGCGGCCTCTTTTGTGGAGTTGGATCGGGTCCGGGGAAAAATGCGCATCTGGAACGCGGCGTTTCCGCCCGTGTTGCAGTTGCGAAGCGGTCGGGTCCAGGAACGCATCGGCCCATCGGTTGCATTGTTGGGCATACGCCCCGAACTGTTGTGCGACCTGTCGTCGGTGCCGATACTCGATTGGCAGGAGGGAGACAGAATCTATCTCTATTCGGACGGCAGCACGGAGACCCGATCCGAAGCGGGTGAATTCTTCAGCGAAGAACGCATGGAACTTTTCCTGACAAAGGTGGCTTTTGCCGGAGGTGCCCTGGAAGAGTTGCTGTCGATTCTGGAAGCTTTCGGCGGAGAGCAAGGCCGCGTGGACGACATTACTCTGGTGGAGATGGCATGATCGAAATCGCAGAAAAAGAGGGCCGAGTGACGATCCGGTTGCCGGAGGAGTTTTCGTACCAACTTTATCGCGAATTCCGGGAGGTCTATCTGCATCGGAAGCAGGTATCGATCTACGATATCGATTTCGCTCTGGTCAACCGGATCGACAGCTCGGCCTTGGGGATGCTCCTGCTGATGTACAGTCATTGCAAAGAGCAGGGAACCCGAATCCGACTGCTCCGTTGCAATCCGCGCATCACCAAGATTCTCACCTGCGCCACGATTGATTCCCTCTTCGAAATCGTGTAAAAAATCAATCTTCTGAAATCAAGCATCAATCAAAGCCGGAACACCCGGCCTCTGCCCGGAGATCAAGCGCATGCTGCAAATTTCACTCAAGGATTTCCTGAAGCTGGAGGCGGCCAGCGGAATCATTCTGGTGTTCGCTTCCCTGTTGGCCCTGGTACTGGTCAACTCACCTCTGAGTGGTTATTACAATCTGCTCCTGGAAACCCCGGTGGTGGTGCAGGTGGGCGCGTTGATCGTGGCCAAACCGCTGTTGCTCTGGATCAACGACGGACTGATGGTCTTGTTTTTCCTGCTGGTCGGCCTGGAGATCAAACGAGAAGTTCTGGAAGGGGAGCTTTCCGAACCCTCTCAGGTGGCTCTGCCCGCGTTCGGGGCCTTGGGAGGGATGGTGGTGCCTGCGTTGATCTATACGATCTTCAACCATGGCGATCCGGTGGCGGCCAACGGATGGGCCATTCCCACGGCTACCGACATCGCCTTCGCTCTGGGCATTCTGGCACTGCTGGGCGACCGGGTACCGCTCAGCCTCAAGCTCTTCCTGATGACCCTGGCGGTGCTGGATGATCTGGCGGGCATCATCATCATCGCCCTGTTCTACAGCAGCGATCTTTCCACCACCTCGCTGCTGCTGGCCGCTTTCTGCGTGGCCGCGCTGATTCTGTTTAACCTGCTGCGATTCACCAGCATCGCGCTCTACGGATTGGTCGGCGCGCTGCTGTGGCTCTGCGTGCTCAAATCCGGCGTCCATGCCACCCTGGCCGGTGTCGTCCTGGCCCTGACCATCCCGCTTCGGGTGGAATCTCCCGGCGGTCATCCCCCCCTGCGTCAACTGGAGCACGATCTGCATCCGGTGGTGGCTTTCGGCGTCCTGCCGATTTTTGCCTTCGCCAACGCCGGAGTGCCCCTGGCCGGAGTCACCCCGGGCGTTCTGCTCGATCCCATTCCCATGGGAATCATTCTGGGTCTGTTCGTCGGCAAGCAACTCGGCGTGTTCGGAAGCGTCTGGCTGATGGTGCGACTCGGAGCGGCCCGACTGCCCGAGGGCATGACATGGGGACGCCTTCATGGAGTGGCCATGCTGTGCGGAGTCGGTTTCACCATGAGCCTGTTCATCGGCTCTCTGGCCTTCGAACAGGCGGGGGAGGCTGGAACCCATGCGGTCATGGCCAACCGGATCGGCATTTTGTGCGGCTCTTTGCTGTCGGCACTGGGCGGATATTTCCTGCTGCGCAGACGGCTGCGAGAACCCTAACGATCATCCCTCCCTCTTCCGATCAGCCATTCACGGCCAGGATGATGTGGGAAGCCTTGATCAGGGCACAGGCCCGCACGCCCTCTTTCAGGCCCAGGCTCTGAATGCTGCCGTTGGTGACGATCGCCGCCACCGACTTGCCCCCCGGCAACGTGATGACCACCTCACCGTTGACCGCCCCTTCCCGACAATGGCTCACCACGCCGCACAGACGGTTGCGGGCACTGGTTTTCAGCGTTTCATCGGTCGTGACGATCACCCAGGGTGCTTTCACCAGGGCATAGGCCTCCACCCCGGGTGCCAACTCCAGATGCTCGACGCTGGTGTTGGTGATGATCGCCGCCAGCGAGTCGCCGCCACCGATATCGAGGATGATTTCGGCGTTGACGGCTCCCTTCGTCACCTTCTGGACCTTGCCAAGAAATTGATTGCGCGCACTGGTTTTCATCGTCCATCTCCGCATGAGTTGATGCGCCCGGAAGAACGTATCAAACCGGGCAGAATCGCCTCCCATGGCCTCCAGAAAGGATCGAAACTCCCCTTCCAAATCATGAAAGAGCATTAACACCTGACGCCCATGTTCGGTGATGCGGGTTCCCCCGCCCCCTTTCCCGCCACTGCTCCGGACCACCAACGGTTGTTCCGACAGATTGTTGAGCGCATCGACCGCTTCCCACGCGGCTTTGTACGAAATGCCCAGCGCTTTGGCCGCCGCATTGATCGAACCCAGACCATCGATTTTTTCGAGCAGCAGCAGACGGTCCACTTTGCGTCCACCGCTGATGGTCGCGACATTTGGTTTTTCGGTCATCGTGATCACCTTTAAATCGGTCACATCGCATCCAGCCAGCTCAGGAATGGCTTGTCCGGTGCGGAAATCTCCTCCAGATGATCCACCAGCACCATCACGGGACCGGACTCCCGAGAGGTTCGGGTCACGCCTTGCACGCGATACCAGCCTTCATCGGCCAACGAGGCCACGGCGGGAACCCCTTCCAGGAATACGCTCAAGGGAGAGGCGTCGGCGGCGCAACAGGCGATGGCGAAACGATAAAAAAGGACTCTGTGCTCCTGGAACACCTCGTCCGGAAAGGCTTTCTGATGCTGCTCGGCATTCAGTCGGATCGCCCGGCCGATCAGGGAGATCCGGACATTCGATTCCAGTTGGGGGTTGCTGTAAAGCTGAATATGGGTGACTTCCAGATACTCTCCCGGTTTCAGACGACGCAGACGGGCCGACAGATCTTCCGGAGTCCGGTTGACATCGAGCACCCGCATCTGAATGTTGTTGCGCATGGTCGCCAGATCCATGTTGAGCGTGGTCACGCCCATCATCCAGACGACAAGCATCGGAATCCAGTGACCGACCGACTCCAGAGCCAAGAGCAATCCGCCCTTGTCGAGACGGATCGTTTCGGTCGGTTGGGGCGGATCCAGGAACCCGGCCAGAAAACCGACCAGAAACACCAGAAACAGTACGCCTCCGCCCGCCAGCAGAATGAGATGCTGCAATGGAGCCAGATAGTTCTGATCCTTGCCCGTGAGGATCATGTATCCCAGAAACAGCAACCAGCCCGCCAGTTGCAGTTCTTTCCAGATTCCGCCATGACGTTTCATCGGCGCTTCTCCTTGCCTATCCGAGAATCGGGAAGCCGAGCAATTCCAGCCAGCCATCCGGCAGCAACTGCAACCCGAACACATAGAGGGTCACGCCGAGGAGGATGACCAGGCTCAGGCGCACAATGAACAGACGTTGAAAGATCGTCCGATACATGAACAACAGCTTGATATCCAACATGGGGCCGAGCACCAGAAAAGCCATATGCGCCGGAATCGAGAAGCCGGTGAAACTGGCCGCCACGAAGGCATCCGCTCCGGCGCACAAGGAGAGCACGAACGCCATCAGCATCATCACGCCGGGTCCGGCGAGACCGCCCTGCCCCAGGGATTCGATCCAGGCCGGATCGACGAACGTCTTCATCAAACTGGCCACGAAAACGCCGAAGAGAAAATAAAGAGCCGTTTCGAGAAAATCCTCCCGGGTATGGATCAGGACGTGATGCAGGCGCGCCAGGGCGGGATGCCGGACCTTCCGGGGCGTGCAGGAGTCGTGAGCGTGGGAGCAACACGCTTGCGCCGGGGCTTGCGGCTGAAAGCTCAGCACGCTGGCATCACTCCTGCGGAACCACATGGCGACCGCCAACGCCACCAGAATGGCACCGGTGGCACGCAACAGCGGATAGAGCCAGTTTTGTCCATAGGCCATCCAGGTGCCGACCAGCACCAGTGGATTGAGAATCGGAGCCGCCAACAGATAGGCCAGGGTATGCGGCAACGGCAGGCCCATGCGCAACAATCGGCGGGCCACGAAGCCGATGCCGCACTCGCAGATCGGAAACAGCGGTGCCAGAACGATCATCGCCGGCACCCCCCATCCCCCGAGACGCTGCGCCGCCATGGGCAACCAGCGCGGCGGCACCACCAACTCGATCAAGGCCCCGATGCAAGCGGACAAAATCATGTAGGGGGCCCCTTCCAGCACGATCGAAATGAAATAGGTGGCGAAATTCTCACGCCAACCGGTGCCGGGCATGGCATTCACCCGGTCCAGAAACGGAAGCACGCTGTTGATGTCCCGCCCCAACACCGGCAAAAAGGCTCCCAACACGAACAGCAACAGCAGAAGGGAGCCGATCCATTTTTCATGGGCCATTTTTGAGTCCGGGAGTGGTGATTCTAGGGGTTGCGACATGTGATGCACTCTCCTTCGATTTCCACGTTGACCGACGACACCCGAAAGCCCAGTGAGTCGGAGAGTCGTTGCCATTCACCGGCGACGACGGGTGATTCCGTCTCGCCCACCATGCCGCAGTGCCGACAGATCCAGAATTGAATCTGCTGATCATGATCGCTCCGGGTGCAGGCGAAATAGGTGTTGCGTCCGGCCATGCGGTGGATCAGACCCAAGCCCAACAAAAACTCCAGCGAGCGGTAAACCGCCGCCGGAGGCGGACGACGCGCCCTCGCCTGCATGCGCTCCAGAATATCGTAAGCCCCCAGGGAGCGATGCGAGGTGGCGAGAATTTCCAGCACCTCCCGCCGTTGCGGTATGAAACGCATCCCCTCCTGACGACAGCGCACCTCCGCCCGTTGCAGAATCCAGGATTGACAGCGTGCGTGATCGTGTCCGACTTGCGGAAAATGGGGAGATTCGACAGAGCGATCGGTGTTCATGATGCATCCAGTACGAAAGTGGAAACGGGTGCGAGGCCTCAACCCCGACCGGCTGAAAATCGCTTGACATGATATACTGTATCCCCTTACGATGCAAATATTGATACATTATATCGTTTCACTTTGGAGTTTTCGACATGTCGCTGCCCAAAGCAAAGGCCACGAAAAGGTGGCCATGGCGTTGGAGTCAACATTCCGGGGATCCCTTTCAGGATTCTCTGTTGAGCATGAGCGCGAAAAAACGACTGATGCGAGTCAGTGGCGTGGTGGTGCTTCTGTGGATTGGCATCGCCTGGGCCATTCGTTTGCCATGATCACCCTGCGTGAAGTCACGGTGAGTTACCAGCGTCATCCGGCGGTGCACCATCTGAGCGGTCACTTCCCGCAAGGGGAAATGACCGCCATCACCGGACCGAACGGTGCGGGCAAATCGAGTCTGTTCAAGGCGTTGCTAGGGGCATTGCCCCTGTCCGGCGGCCGCGTGACCTGGCAAGGAGAGTCCCGGAAGAAAACCGCCTGGTTGCCGCAGACGGCCACGCTGGATCGCTCGTTTCCCATGCGCGTCGCCGAGGTGGTGATGCTCGGAGCCTGGCGTCACACGGGGGGGTTCGCGGGCGCGACCCGACCCTTGGCGCAACAGGCACGGCGAACGTTGGACACCGTGAAACTGACCGGCTTCGAACAACGCGGAATCGATACCTTGTCGGCAGGTCAGTTTCAGCGCGTGCTGTTTGCCCGACTCATGATGCAAGAGGCGGAAGTCATTCTGCTCGATGAGCCTTTCACGGCCATCGATGCCCGCACCACTCAGGATCTGCTCTCCCTGTTGCACCTCTGGAAGCGGGAAGGCCGCACGGTGATTGCAATCTTGCACGATCTCGACCAGATCCGCAGTCACTTTCCCCAGACCCTGCTGCTGGCCCGCGAGGGGATCGCCTGGGGCAAGAGCGCGGCGGTGTTATCCGATACCAACCTGCGACGGGCCCGCGCCATGGCGGAGCGTTGGGATGAATCGGCCCCCCGGTGCGAACTTCCGAGGGCTTCGCCCTTGGATCCCACCAGGGATCCATGACCCCTGGACCCCGTGCGTGAAACAACACGTTCGGGAACGAGAGCCCTTTCATGAACCATCCACGCGCAAAACAGGAGTATAGGCATCATGACACCCGGCGAGTTGCTGATCGCGCCCTTTGATGAATTCGGCTTCATGCGTCGGGCACTGATGGCCTGTATGGCTTTGGGATTGGGGGCTGGTCCCATCGGGGTGCTGTTGCTGCTGCGCCGGATGAGTCTGGTGGGAGATGCCCTGAGTCATGCGGTGCTGCCGGGAGCCGCGCTCGGCTTTCTGGTGGCGGGACTCTCCTATCCGGCCATGGGATTGGGCGGCCTGCTGGCGGGTCTGATCGTCGCGCTGCTCTCCGGACAGGTCAGTCGCAGCACGATTCTGATGGAGGACGCGGCCTTCGCCACCTTCTATCTGACCTCACTGGCTTCCGGCGTTCTGATCGTCTCGTCGCAAGGATCGAACGTCGATCTGCTGCATGTGTTGTTCGGCACCATCCTGGCCATCGATCCGCCGGCCCTGTTGCTGGTGGGATCGATCGCCTCGCTGAGTTGCCTGACGCTGGCCTGGCTCTGGCGTCCGGTGGTGACGGAGTGTTTCGACGCGGCATTCCTGCGTCAGGTGGATGGGCGTGGGCGTGGTTATCATTTTTTGTTTCTGGTGTTGGTGGTGCTCAATCTGGTGTCCGGATTCCAGACACTCGGCACCCTGATGGCCGTCGGCATGATGATGATTCCCGCCGCCGTGGCGCGCCTTTGGACGCGCAATCTGGCCTTCATGATCTCTCTGGCCGTGCTGGTGGCCTGGATATCCGGATATGCCGGCCTGTTGATTTCGTATCACGGACAACTGGCATCCGGTCCCTCCATTGTGCTCACCTCCAGTCTGCTGTTCGTATTGTCGCTGCTGATCGGTCCGGAAGGGTGGATCAGACGCTGTTTCTCACCTCCGCATCTGGCGGGATAATCCAAAAGGGGTTGCAAGTATGCGCATGAAACGCATCATCATGATGATCGTCACCGGCCTGCTGATCGGAACGATACAAAACGCACAGGCCAACACGATAAAGATCGTCGCCACACACTCCATTCTCGGGGACATGGCCCAACAGGTGGGGGGCGATCGGGTCCAGGTGACGACCCTGGTCCGAGTGGACCGGGATCCGCACACCTACGAACCCACCCCGGCGGATGTCCGACACCTGCGGGATGCCAAAATCGTCATCATGAACGGCCTGGGGCTGGAAGGATGGATGGATCGATTGATCTCGTCTTCCGGATTTCAAGGCAAGCTGGTGGTGGCCTCGAAAGGCGTCACCCCCCGTACCATGACGGAGGATGACCAGACCATTCCCGATCCCCATGCCTGGAACAATGCCGCCAATGGCATGATTTATGTACACAACATCATCCAGGCCCTGGTGGAAACGGATCCGGAGCAGGCCCAATCCTACCGATCCCGGGGAGATCGCTATCTGGAGGAGTTGCAACAGTTGGATCTTTGGGCGAGTCGGACGATGCAGGCGGTTCCCGTCCAGAAACGCAAGGTGCTGATCAGTCACGACGCCTTCGGATATTTCGGCGACGCCTATGGTTTGACATTTCTGTCACCATTGGGGATCTCCACGGAATCGGAACCCTCCGCCGGAGAGATTGCCCAATTGATCAAGCAGATCAGGCAGGAGAAAATCGAGGTCTATTTCCTGGAGAGTTCCAACGATCCCCGCATCGTGCAGCAGCTTGGCAAGGCGACGGGAGCCAGGGCGGGAGGCACGCTGTTCGTGGAAGCCCTCTCCGGTCCCAGCGGACCGGCCCCGAACTATGCGCAGATGTTCCGCCACAATGTCGAACAACTGAAAAAAGTGATGCTGGCTCCCTGAACATGGCCACGCACTCTGCCCGGGGAGCGTGCAGCTCCCCGATTTCCACTCTCCGGATTCCGGGTGATCGCTCCTCCCGGCTCAGTGAACGCCCTTGCCGTTGAGAAATTCGGCGTAATGTTTGTCCACCTTCAGAATGTGATGGGTCAGCCACTGTTTCAGGAAGCCCAACAATTCAAAGGCGACCGCCCGATCCCCGCCCTGCATGCGCGGAACGAAGGCCAAAGCCTGCTCCACCAGTTTGACGTGCAGACGGGCGTGATCCGTCGCGCCGGGATACTGGTATTGAGCGAACAACTGCTCCTCGAAGCCGAAGTGAAACTTGGTGTACTCCAACAACTCCGGCAGAACCTGGGTCAAGGCTTCTTCGAAGTTGCCCTTCCGGATCAGGCGATAGACATGATTGACCATCTCCACGAGCCGTTGATGCTGCGAATCGACCTCGCGTATGTTGATCCGCATGCGATCGCTCCAGGGGAAGATTTCATCCTCCTTGCCGGAGGCTTCATCCAGACGGAAGAAGGTGAACACCCCTTGCAGCTTGTTGGCCTGTTCGGCGAGACTGTCGGCCCCCTGGGCAAACTTTTCCGCCGCGCCCGCGTTGCCCTGGATGACATCGTTCAACTCCTGCAGAGCCTGATTGACCTGACTGATCCCCTGACTCTGTTCATGGGAGGCATGGGCGATTCCCCGGACCAGTTCGGCGGTCTGTTCGATATCGGGTGCCAGACGCTCCAGCAACCGGGAGGCTTCGGTCGCCACCGCCATGCTCGATGAGGAGATTTGATTGATCTCGCCGGCGGCCTGTTGACTCCGTTCGGCCAATTTCCGCACTTCGGCGGCCACCACGGCAAAGCCTTTGCCATGTTCTCCGGCCCGGGCGGCCTCGATGGCGGCATTCAGGGCCAACAGATTGGTCTGACGGGAGATCTCCTCGATGATGGTGATGCGGGAAGCGATATTCTTCATCGCCTCCACCGCCTGGGCCACCACCGTACCGCTGCGACGGGCCCCGGTGGCGGCCTGAACCGCCATGGTTTCGGTCCGCGAGGCATTTTCGGCATTGGTGCGGACGGCGGCGGTCATCTGTTCCATGGCCGCCGAGGTCTCTTCGATGGCCGCCGCCTGTCGGCTGGCTCCCTGCGAAACCTGCAGCGAACTGCTGCTGATGGTTTCGCTCTCCTGCACCACCCGATCCCCGATGGTGGCGATGGTGGAGATGGTCCCACGCAGATTGTTCACCATGGTGCCCATGGAGCCCAGAATCCCTCGCGCCCGATCGTCCACCCGCCCGGAGAGATCGCCATCGGCCACCTGTTCCACCAGTTTGCGGACCGTTTCCGGTTCTCCTCCCAGTTGTCCCTGAATGGCCCGCACGATCACCACCGACAAGAACGCAACCAGAATCAAAATGATCCCCACCGCCGACGAAACCATCCACAACGTGCGATTGGAATCCCGGCTCAGGGTGTGGGCTTCGGTTTCCAGCCCCTGGGACAGGAGATCTTCCACCTCCTTGTAGCGATCGATTTTCCGGGTGATGGCCGCAAACCAGCGGGCGGGATCGATACCGAAACCGCCCCGTTCTCCTTTTTCCAAAGCGACCTGACGCATGCGGGTCGCTTCGGCCACGTCGGGATCCTGGGTTTTGGTTTCGAGCGCGGCCCGCTGTTGCGGCGTGGCCAGCCCCACAAAAACCCGCTGATACGCCTCCTGTTCGCCGACCAGTTGCGCGAACCGGGCAAACGCCCCCGGCGCGAATTCGTTCGCGGCGAAGACCGCATTGAGGGTGGCGCGTTCCAGTCCGATGCGCTCTTTGGTCAGCAGAAAGTTGACGTAGGCCGAGGCCCGGGTGGAGAGTTCACTGTTGAGGGTCAATGCGGGAAAACGTCCCGCCAGCTCCAGGGCCAAGCCATTGAGCGCGGTGTAAAAGGACATCGCCTGCGGCGGGGTCAGGGCGAATCCATCCACCTGACCGCGCACCTCTTTGACTTTTTTCAATTCGTCATCGATCCGCCGCAGTGCCTGTTGCATCTCCGGGCCAAAGCCGTCCACCGGAAACCCGGTCGCAAATTGAGTCAGGCTCTGAGTGCGCTGATCGGTTTCCTGGCGTTGTTTGCCCAACTCATCGCGAAACTTGGCTCCCTTGCTGGCCAGAAAGCCGGAAGAGAGTCCCCGTTCCCGTTGCAGTTCATGCACCAAGGCACTCAACCGGACACCCAGTCCGACCAGTTGCTCCATGGCATCCGCCTGTCGGGCCAGCTCTTGCCGGTCCCGCACCTGCCACAGACCAAACCACAACATGCCGAGAATCGGCAAAATCAAAAGCAGCGCGAACCGGTTTCTCAACCGCATTTTATCAATCAACATCATGGCATGACCCCCACAACAGGCCTGATTCCGGAAAAAGAGTCCAGTGGCTTCCGCTTGCAAAGGCCTCTTGATCGGCAAGCGCACAAACAACAAATCAATACTGTATTATTGTGAATGCGTCTCGAATACAGAAACCCTGTAAACCATGTGTTGCACATTATGAACCGAGACGCAATGGATGAAAATGCGGATTCCGCGACAAAGCCTGACGACAGGGGGTGGCGCACGGAACAAGTATTGATTGTATTTGAGTTGCAAGAGTTGCAAAATAGCACTATATTTTAATATATAAGATATAAAACAGGCGTGGAGCACTTCCCGTCCAGGTTCCAGAACGAACGCGCTCGATCTTCACTTCCATTCGATGGGGCGAGCTGAAAACGATGCGCAGGCTTATCCGCCCCGTTTGATGGCCTGAATCACCTCTTCCAGAGTCTGGAGAAACCGTGAGCGATCCTTGTTGCCGAAGGGGGGGCCACCGCCGCGAATCTCTCCCGAGTCCCGCAGTTGCGCATTGAGTTCCCGCATGGCCAACGCCATGCCGATGCCATCCGCATCGAACGGCTTGCCCGTGGGACCAATCACCCGCGCCCCCTTGGCCAGACAGCGGGCCACCAGGGGAATATCCGCCGTGATCCCGACATCTCCGGCCACGATCTGCGCGACGATCCAGTCATCGGCCTGATCCAGGCCACCGGGAACCACCTGCACACGCAGCAGAGGATTGGGCGGAAATCGCATCCACTGATTGCTCACCATGTAAACGGTGAGACCATGACGCCCGGCGACCCGCATCACCTCGGCCTTGACCGGACAGGCATCGGCATCCACGAAAATATTCATGACAACCCCGAAAGAACATCGACAACCAAGACACGAAAAACAACGCATCAGAATCCGCCCTCCGGCATGGCTTCCCCCCACCACGCCCGATCGGACGACAACATTTCACTCAGGTTCCGCAGCGAACCGGTCGATACGGCCTCAACAGTGAGACCATCATGTGTGCAAAACCACGCATAAATTAATGGAAGCAAAAACCAGGGACCACAGCAGGATCGACGACCATGCAACCTACCGATCACAGTCCAGGATTGATCCGTTCCATTCTGACCGGCTCGCTTGTCACCCTGGCCATCTGGATTCAGCCGGTCCAGGGAGAGGCGGATGTCATGAGCTTCTGGAAGGCGGTCGATACCGCCCAGGCACGCAATCCACAGATTCATCGCGCCGAGGCGATCCTGCGGGCCTCTCGGGAGGACAATCCCAAGACTTTCGCCAAATTGCTGCCTCATGTCAATCTGCGTGCGGTGGATGTCCTGCGTCAAGGCACCCACTACAAATCCCTCAACACCACGCAACATTCCGATCCCCGCACCGTGGCCCTGTCCGTGGATCAGCGTCTGTTCAACGCCCCGTTCTGGATCGACCACTCCCAAAGCGATTTCGTGATCGAAGGGGCCTATGCCGACATGATGGCCATGCGGCAGGAGATCGCCCTGAGAGTGGCCACCATCACCTCCAACTGGCTCGAAGCCAAAGAGGTGCATGATCTGGCGGTGCAGTACATCAAGATCACCCAGCATCATCTGGCCGAGAACACCCTGCGTCTCAACGCCGGAGAGTCCACCGAAACCGATGTCCAACAGGCCGCCTCCCGCGCCAATCAGGCCGAGGCCAGCCTGCAGGACGCCATCAACACGCTGGAAAAGGAGGCCTCCTTTTTCCGCGAAGTGGTCGGGGCCAATCCGGATGCCGATCTCGCCCTGCCGGAGTACACCTGGGAAGAGCCCGCCGACCTCGACGGCCACCTCTGGAAATGGATCGAGGATCGCCCGGAAATCTGGGCCGCCCGCGCCCGTCTGTCGGAAAGCTCCCTGGCGATTCAGATGGAACGGGCCGCCCATCTGCCCACGGTCGATTTCAACTATACCGCCAGCCACACCTGGGACAGCGAACTGGGCGGCTCTTCGGGCCGCACGCTCAAAGAAGAGGAAAACGCCCATTCGGTGAGTCTGATCTTCAATCTGCCCCTGTTCAACGGGCTGGAGACGGTCAGCAAGACCCGCGAGGCCAAAGCGGCCAACGAGGCCGCCATGAGCGAACTCGACCGGTTGCGCACCCTGGCCCGTCGCGAAGTGGAAGAGGCCCGTTACGATCTCAAGAATCACAAGGCCGCCATCGTCGCCCTGGAGAAGGCCTTGTCGTTCAGCGAAAAGGCCTCCGCCGGACTGCTCGAAAGCTTTCACGCCGGCACCCGCACGCTGCTGGATGTGCTCGACTCCCAGTTCGAGGTGCATACCCTGCGCACCAATCTGGTCCGTCATCGTTATCAGGCGCAACTGGCGGTGGTGCGGCTGTGGAAGAGTCTCGGACGCTCCTTGCAACCCACCTCACCGGCCCGCAGCGGCACGCATATCGAATCGGTGCAGAATACCGAAGCCGGTCGGGAGACGGTCTTCCAGGCGGTCCGGGAACAGAGCCGTCACGCTCTGAAAGAGGGCGGCCTCTCCTCGGAAACCGAAGAGGGACTCCGCCTGCTGCTGGCGGAGCTGGAATTGACTCCGGAAACCCCACCGGAAACCCATGCCCAACAGAGTCGTCCCTTGCGGGAGCTGCACCATCCGACGGAGCATCGGCAACCGGTCCAGGTGGACGAAAGCGTCATGACCGCCAACCAAACCACGCGCCCCTTGCCGGCCCGTTTTCCGCCGATCCGGGATGACGGACGATTCATGGTCCATGTGGGCACCTTCATGGAGTCCGCCCCCCTGGCCAGCCGGGTCAAGACGCTGAGCGAAGCGGGCATTCCGAGCTGGTCGGAGGAGGTCAAATCGCCGGACGGTCACCCCATGATCCGCCTGCTGGTCGGTCCTTTTTCCAATCACGACCAGGTGATGGCCGCGATGACCATCCTCAACCGTCAGACCGGGGGTTCGGTCGGTTGGGTTCCGGTGCTGACCCGGAGCGGCGAGCCGGATGGCATCGTACTGCGTTTCACTCAGACTCTGGAGGATTTGATCCCGTGAAACACGCTCCCGATCGAAAGGAGGAGCGACCTGCGCCATGGAGAGATATAAACATCGCTTGAAATCCTTGCAAACGGCGCGATTCTATACCAAAATGCATAGGATGCGAGGGTTGGTAAACACTCGTATGAATGAGAAGTCATTATAACACATTATTCGATCCACCCGGCATGGTATGAAAATTTTTCCCGCCAAACCGATCCCCACACACATTCGCCCGCTGGAAATCATGGGCAATGATCGGGATGTCGCCGTACCCGAACTGATCGCAGACACCTGGAAAATCGTTCTGATCGCCTTTGTGCCGCTGTTGTTGTGGTCCTTTCTGGCCCAGTTGCAGGAGGTGGCCCATGCGCCCGGTCAGGTGATGCCGAGCGGTTCGGTGCATACCATTCAGCATCTGGAAGGGGGCGTGATCGAAGCGGTCCTGATCCGGGAAAACGCCCTGGTGGAGGCGGGACAGGTGCTGTTTCGCATGGATGGCACCCAGGTCAACGCCGAACTGGAACAAATCGATGCCCGCCTCGCCGGATTGCGTGCCCGTCAAATTCGCGCCAAGGCCTTCGCCGAAGACGAAGAGGCCGATTTTTCCTGCATTCCGGAACGCTTTCAGGGCTTGGCCGAGGGTCAGCGCAAGGTATTGGCCAATCAGATTCTCTCGCTGGAAAACAACCGGAAGATCATCCAGTCGCAGATCGCCCAACGCAAAACCGAATTGCAATCCCTTCAGACCGCTCTGGAAACCGCCCGCGGACAGGTGGCCCTGACCGCCAACATGCTGGAGATCCGCAAAACCCTGCTGGAGAAAAAAGCCGTCTCCCGCATCGTCTACCTGGAAACCCTCAAGGCGAGCGAAACCGCTCAGGGGGAGGTGAAGCGGATCAGCAAGCAGATCGAAAATATCCGGGGGGCCATCGCCGAGGCTGGCAGTCGTCTCAATCAGATGGTGGCCGACACCCGGCGCATCGCCAGCGACGAATTGACCAGCGTCACCAACGAACTGGCCCAGGTGCGGGAACAACGGCTGGAGCTGGTCGATCGGGTGGCGCGACTGGAAATCCGCGCTCCGGTCTCCGGCATCGCCCAGGATGTGAACATCACCTCCAAGGTGGTCCCTCCGGGCGGGGTGCTCACCAAGATCGTGCCCGTGGAAGACAGCCTGATGATCGAAATCCACATCTCTCCCCAGGATATCGGTCGGATACGGGTCGGCTCTCCCGTGACCATCAAATTGAGCAGTTACTCCTTCGTCTATTTTGGCCGGGTCTTCGGCACCCTGACCGCCATCTCTCCGAGCACCCTGATCGACGAGAAAAAACAGGCCTATTACAAGGGAACCGTCTCGCTCGACAAAAAATATCTCGGAGAGAGTCCGGAAAAAAATCCCATACTGCCCGGCATGCTGGCCCAGGTGGACATCACCCTGGATCAACGTCGGGTGATCGAAATCCTCTGGAAACCGGTGTTCAATACCGTCCATGACGCCTTCAAAGAACATTAACAAAGACGCCGCCCCGACGTGGGAGTGGCCGTGGTCGTTCGGGAAACCCATGCCAAAAGATATCCGAGGACTTCCGGAAGGGGCCGGCAGATTCGGCACGGTGATGGTGCTCGGGGTGACTTCCCTGCTCATCAACCTGCTGGGTCTGCTGGTGCCGCTGCTGCTGATGCAGGTCTTCAACCGCATCATTCCGAATCAGGCACTCAACACCCTGTCCATGCTGGTGATCACCGTCCTGATCGCCCTGATGGTGGAAAGTGCCATTCAGACGCTGCGTTCTCACGTAGTCGGCTGGATCGGCGCGCGTTTTGTCCATCGGGGCAGTTGTCGTCTGTTGCGTCGTCTGCTGTTCGCCGAACCCCGCGAGTTCGAACGGGTCGATGGTGCCAAATATCTCGAACAGATGAACGCCATCCACACCATCGGGGAGCTCTATTCGGGACAGGCGATGATCGCCCTGTTCGATCTGCCGTTTTTGTTGTTGTTTCTGTTCATGATCTACAAGATCGGCGGCGTGCTGGTGCTGGTTCCGATCCTTACCGTGACGATCATCTCCTTTTTTTCCACGACGGTGGGCGAACAACTCCGCAAGACCCTCGACACCGACATGCGGGTCAATCAGCGTCGCTTCAGCTTCATCACCGAAACCCTGAGCCGGATCCATGCGGTCAAATCCCTCGCCATGGAACCCCTCATGCTGCGCCGCTACGAAATGTTGCAGCTCTCCAGTCTGCGCCACACCTACGACATCATTTTCCGGGGCGGCCTGATTCCCACCTTTTCATCGTTTGCCGGTCAGGCCAGCACCGCCGTGATCGTGGGCCTGGGTGCCATGCAGGTGATCCATGGCGACATGACCACCGGTGGACTGGCCGCCTGCACCATGCTGGCCGGTCGGATTCTGCAACCGCTGCAAACCCTGGTGCGCGGCTGGACCCGACTGCAATCGACCCGCCTGGCCAAACAGCAGATCGATGAACTGTTCACGCTGCCACAACGCCCCCTCGCGGAACACTCCGACGGTCACGAGCAGATCGAAGGGGCTCTGGATCTCCAGAATGTCACCTGCCGGGTCGGCGACGATCTGGTGATTCTGAAAAATCTCTCTCTGTCGATCAGACCCGGCGAATGCATCGGTCTGATCGGCAAAAGCGGAGAGGGCAAAACCACGCTGATGAAACTGATCTCCGGCGCGGTGATGCCGAGCGAAGGCGAAGTGCAGATCGATGGCAAAAATCGCAACGAACTGCCCCATCATCTGCACGCTTCCATCGGCTACATTCCGCAGACCGGGGTGCTGTTCAACGCCACGCTGCTGGAAAATCTCACCCTGTTCGACGAATCGCGCAACGAACTGGCTCTGCACATCGCCACGGAACTGGGACTCGACGCCATCGTGGCCCGTATGCCCAAAGGCTATCAGACCCCCATCGGCGAAGGGGTTTCCGACATTCTGCCCGCCGGTGTGATCCAGCGGATCGCCATCATTCGCATTCTCACCATGCAGCCGAAGATTCTGCTCTTCGACGAAGCCAACACCGCCATCGACTCCACCGGCGACATTCTGCTGCGCAACTATCTGGAGCAGTTGAAGGGAAATTGCACCATTCTGCTGGTTTCGGAACGCCCCTCCCTGCTGCGGATCACGGATCGTTGTTATCAGTTCAAGGATGGAGGACTGGAGCCGCTGGCCCACTTCATGGATGCCCTCAATCCTCCCAAACCCGCCGGCCCCCCCTCCACCGAGCGCGCCTCCTCCCCGGAAAGATCCACCCCGGAACCCACCTCCGCTCCGCTGCGCGCGCCACCGACCGAACGCGATCTCGACGATGCGTTGCCGAGCGAATTTCAGGCCACCCCTCAGCTTCAAATCTCCGACTGGCGCGCCTACATGGATCGTCTGCCCTCCACCAACCGCTTCACCTGGTGTCTGCGCGGGCTGCTGGAAGGGCTGCAATGGCGGGGCACCGGGCGTCAACTGGCCGAGTCGATTCCCCATTTCCTGGATGAACTGGATCTGACCGGCCTGTGCAACATCATGGCCAATCTCAACTTCAAGCATAAGATGGATCGGGGCGAGGTGAGCCATGTCGATCCGCGTCTGACGCCGTTTCTGTTCGTGTTCGACAGCGGTCGTCTGGTGGTGGTGCTGGAAAAGAAAAACCGTTCCGAACTGCGGTTCATAGACGGCGACACCGGAGAGGAACGCATCGAAGCCTTGCGGGGACGGGGACACGCCTTTTTCTTCTCTCCGGATCAACAAACCCTGCCGCTGCAACAAAGTTGGGTGCGCGGTCAATTATCCCGGATTCGCGCCCTGATCTGGAATCTCATGGGCATCACCATCATCGGCAACGTCATGGCCACGGCCATGCCCATCTACGTGATGGTGGTCTATGACCGGGTGATCCCGACCGGTTCCATCTCCACCGGACTGGTGATGCTGGCCGGAACCCTGCTCGCCCTGCTGATCGACGGGGTGCTGCGGGTGCATCGGCTCCATCTGCTGGCCTACATCGGCACCAAGCTGGAACGGGCCTTGAGCAGCGTGATTCTCAATCAGATTCTGGGCCTGCCCGCCAGTCTCACCGAACAGGTCTCCGCAGGCAATCAGGTTTCCCGGATCCGCTCCCTGGAGGTGGTGCGGGAGATCCTCACCGGACCGCTGGCCATGCTGCTCTACGACATTCCCACCACGCTGCTCTTTCTGGTGGTGTTGAGCTTCGTCAGTCCCAACGTCATCGCACTGATGATCCTGCTGATCGCCGCCATGGTGGTGGTGGCCATGGCCCTCAAGCCGGTGATCGAACGTCGCTCCGCCATCGCCGGACAATACAACTCCCAGTTGCAATCCTTTCTCACCGAGGCCCTCAGCCGGATTCAGACCATTCAGGCCACCCATTCGGAAGAGATCTGGTTCGACCGTTTCCGGGAACTCTCCGGCAAGGCGACGCTGGCTTCGTTTCGCCTCAGCATGATTTCCAATCACATGTCCACCGCCGCCCGTCTTCTCACCATGATGGCCGGGGTCGCGGTGATGAACGATACCGCCCGCTCCGTGGCCTCCGCCGATTTGCAGAATACCGGCGCGGTGATCGCCTCCATGCTGATCACCTGGCGGATTCTTTCG
>JADGBU010000004.1:33617-43884 GCA_015231295.1 Magnetococcales bacterium
TGTCGGCATCTCCAACAGCGTGAACCAACTCGACCGGTTGATGGATCTCAAGCTGGAACGGGGTTATGGGATGGTTCCGGTCGCCCGCAAGGAGTTCAAGGGGGAGATCGCCTTTGCGCGGGTTTCGTTCCGCTATACCAACGATGCCGAACCGGCTTTGGTGGGTGTCACCTTCCGGGTGCCTCCGGGATCGGTGGTGGCGGTGATCGGAGCCAACGGCTCGGGCAAATCCACCCTCATCAAAATGATCCTCGGACTCTACGATCCCCAGGCCGGCAGCGTGCTGATCGACAACAACGACATCCGCCAGACCAATGCCCTGCAGTTGCGTCACGCCATCGGTTATCTGCCGCAGCAGTGCGACATCTTTTTCGGCACCGTGGCGCAGAATCTCCGGCTGGTCCGTCCCGACGCCAGCGACGAGGAGCTGCATGCCGCCGCCGCGCGGGCCGGACTGCTCGACGAGATTCTCCAGATGCCCGCCGGATTCAACACCCGTTTGCAAGACAGCCGCAGCGATCAGCTTTCGGCGGGTTTCAAGCAGCGGCTTTCGTTGGCCCGCGCCCTGTTGAAAAACTGTTCGATCATGCTGTTCGACGAACCAGCCAACAACATGGATGCCTACAGCGAATCCCTGTTCCGTCAGGCGGTGCAGGAGATGCGCGGCAAGACGACGGTCTTCATCGTCACCCATCGGCCCAGTCATCTGAAGATGGCCGATTTTGTGTTGTATCTGGACCGGGGTTATCTGCGCGCCGCCGCCCCACCGGCGGAGGTGGAAAAATTGCTGCCCAAATCGTTCGTTTAGTCGTCTCGCACCCGACCAACGGGGTCCAGGGGTCATGGACCCCTGGTGGAATCCAAGGGCGAAGCCCTTGGGATTTTCCGCCTCGGCGCGCGACCCCCGGCTTTTGAGAGGATGCATATGTTTCAGAACCGATTTTCACGTCATCTCAGCGAAGCGCAAATTCTGGAGGAGACCGGCATCTCCTGGCAGGTGAAGGCGATTCTGGTGCTGACTCTCGGCGTCACCCTCGCGCTGCTGTGGTTGACCGCCACCCTCACGGTCCACGAAGCGGTCAAGGCCGACGGGGAGTTTCTGCCGATCCACGGCGTGCAACGCATCCATCCCCCGGAAGGCGGCATCGTCACCGAAATTCAAGCGGTCAACGGCCAGATCGTCGAACAGGGAGCCCTGCTGGTCCGCCTGAAAAATGCCGTCACCGATGCCGAAGAGCGTCAGATCGAAGCCCGACTGATGGGGCTCAAGGCCCGCGCCATCCGCCTGGAGGCGTTCATCCAGGGCAAGGAAGCCGATTTCTCCGCCATTCCGGTCAAATACGCCGAACTGGTCCGGGAACAACGCGCCCTCCTCGAAACCCAAAACCAGGTGCGCCAGAAAAGCCTGTGGGTTTATGATACCCAGATTCAACAAAAACGGACCGAAATCGAACTCTCCACCCAGAATCTGCGCAACATGGAGAAAAATGTCGCGGTCAACGCCGATCTCATGGAGTTGCAGGAAAATCTCGGCAAAAAGAAACTGGTTTCGCGACTCTCGCAACTGGAGTCGCAACGGGTCTATCTCGACAGCTCGGGCAAAAGCAAAACCCTGCTCGCCCTGATCAAACAGAATCAAGGCGCACTGGAGGAGGTCCAGGCCAAAAAGAACCTCTACGAAAAAGAGTTGCACAATCAGGCCAATCAGGAACTGGGGACCATTCATAACGAAATCTCCCAGGTCAAGACGCTGCTGGAGCGTCAATCCGATCGCAAGCAAAATCTCGACGTACTCTCGCCGATTCGAGGCCGGGTGCAGGATTCCAGAGTGCATACCCTGGGGGCGGTCTTCAACTCACGGGATGTGCTGATGGAGGTGGTCCCCCTCTCCGACGATCTGCAACTGGCCCTCTCCATCGCGCCCAAGGATGTCGGCTTCGTCCATCCCGGACAGGAGGTGGCCATCCGGGTCGGCAGCTACGATTTCAGCCGTTTCGGGGGCATCGGCGGACGCCTGATCTCGATTTCCCCCTTTACCCAGATGGATCCGAACGGTAATGTCTCCTACAAGGGAATCGTCACGCCCGATCGCACCTACATCGGCGATCCGGGAGCGGGCCACGCCATCCTGCCGGGCATGAAAGCCAATGCCGACATCATCTCCGGCAGCCGTTCGATCCTGTCATACATCCTGAATCCATTGACCCGTCCGGAACGTCACATTTCCACCATGGACGGCCTGATGTCGATCTGGCATACCTTGAAAAATCATTTCGCTTCCACTCCTTAATCAGACGACGGCATCGCCGGGGAATCCATCATGGACCAACTGCCCTTGACCAAACGTCAGATCGAAATCCTGAAGCTGATCCAATCCGGATGCAGCAACAAGGAGGTGGCCAGACGACTCGACATCTCCGATGGCACGGTCAAACAACATTTGGTGGAGATTTTCCGGCGTCTCAAGGTCAACAACCGGACCAAGGCGGCGCAACTGGTCACGCAGGCCGAAGGGGGCAGCGTGTTCCTCTCCCCGCTGAAAGAGAACCCCGCCGGTGGCAAAACGCCCACTCAAGGCACTCTTTCGTCGGCCTCGCTGCAACCGATGCAGTGCGTGCGCGTCCGGCCCCGCTCGGCGCGGGAGCTGTTGCATCGCCTGGGCGGAGAGCGGTTCAATCAGCTCAACCGGAATCTCCTCGCCGCCTGCGATCAGGCCGCCCGCCGCTGCGACGGAGTGGTCCAGGGGAGCATCGAAGGCCCCCTGGTGCTGTTCGGAGCCCGGTTCATGCATGAGGATGATCCGATCCGGGCGGTCTGCTGCGCCGGATTGATCCTGGAAGCACTCGATCAGCCCCAGTTCGGCCTGCCCCTCGATCCTCCGCTGGTGGAGATCACCCTCTATTCGGTGCAGGTGATCACCTGTACCGACGGCAACACCACCACCATTCAGGGGGAACTCTCCCATCCCGAGGGGGATCAGGCCGAACGCGCCATCCCCCTGGGTCGCGGCATCGTGCTCTCCTCGGACACCGCCCGCGCCCTGGGACAACTCTTCGCGCGTCATGGCCGCATCTCTTCGCTTTTCCCGGGCTGCGCGCCCTGGGATGGACACGATTTCACCATCGATGAACCGGTTCACGAACCTCCCTTCGTGGGACGCGATTCCGAACTGGACGAACTGCATCTCAAACTGGCCAAGGCGTTGAAAGGAAACGCCGAACCGGTACTGGTGACGGGAGAGGCCGGTTTCGGCGCGACCCGACTGGTGCGACAGTTGCGCCAGGAAACCGCCAACCGCCCGGATACCCGCTGGTTGACCGGAGCCTGTCACACCATCACCCAAAAAATTCCCCTGCATCCGTTCCTGCCGATCGTGGAGAGTCTGGCCCAGACCGATCCGGGTCACACGCCGACGCAACGCTGGCAGCATCTGGAACAGTGGATCCAGAATCTGCCCAGTTGGGCGAGTCGCGGCGGTCAGCGATTTCTCGCCCTGGTCCGGGAGCAGATTCCCCTGCCCCGCATGCAGGTCGGGGATGCGCTCCACGAGGAGTTGTTGACCTTTTTAGTCGGAATCATGCCCTCTCCGCCGGGCGCGGTGATCCTCCATCTGGACAATCTCCAATGGATGGACGCCTGCACCCGACTGCTGATGCCGGGACTGGTCAATCGTCTGCGCGGCACCCATGTCTGGCTGCTCGGCGCGGGCCGGAAAGCGGAGTTGCGCGCCCTCTCCAACATTCCGGAGATTCAAACGCTCTCCCTGTTGCGGCTGCCGAACCGGGAGATTCTCCGACTGCTCAAGCAGATGCCGGTGGCCAAACGGCTCGACGCCCTGCAGATCGATCTGCTGCTGGAGTGGAGCCGTGGCGTTCCCCTGTTCGCCGTGGAAATCGCCAACCATCTGGCCGACATGAAAAAATCAACCCTGAATGAGACGATCCGGAGCCACGATCTGTTTCCGGAGTCGCTTTCGTGCATGGTGATGGAGCGGCTCAACGCCCTGGTGGGCATGGACTGGAAACTGATCCGTACCCTCGCCGCCAGCGATCACGAGGTCGCCATGACGCAGTTGCTCGCCTGGAATCTCCACGGCGATCCGCAGACCTCCGAAACCTCCGTGCTCCATCTCCAGCAGGCCGGCGTCCTCAAGATCACCGAACGGGGCGCGGAACGGTTCCTTTCATTCGGCAACGAGATGGTGCGCGCCGCCATCCGCAAAACCTTGCCGGAAAGCGATCTGGTCCATTGATGATCCGGTTCACATTTCCCCAAATCGAGCCTGCCGATGCCCCGCACCATTGATCTGACCACGGAACAGGCCAACATCCTGATTCACCATTTCACCCCCGGCCTGCGCATGGTGCGCCTGCTGGGATCGGGCAGCTTCGGACAGGTCTTTCTGGTGGAGGATGATCTGGCCCGGGTAGCGGTCAAGATCATCCCCCTGAAGATGCGTCAGCAGCCCGACTCCGAAGAAAACCACGAGTGGACCCAATTGACCACCCAGTGGGATCGACTGAATCATTCCAGTCTGGTGAGAATCCGCTCGTTCCACGAATATACCGCTCCGGATCCCGCTTCCACGATCGAGCGTTTCGGCCTGATCTACATGGATTACTGGCCGATCAATCTCTACGACTTCATCAAGCGGCTGATCCGCGACAAAAAATTCACCGCGACGCGCAAACGGGCCCTGCTGCTCAATCTGGCCACGCTGCTGCACCGTCTGTTGGCCGATACCGGATTGATCGTCACCGATCTGAAACTGGAAAACATTCTGGTGGCCTCGCGGGATCCCGGCCCGATGGAACTGGCTCTGATCGATCTGGGCGGCATCTGTTCCGCCCGACTGGCGGACTATTACCGGGTCGTCACCACCGATTTCTACATGGCCCCGGAACTCCACAACCACAGCGTGACCCGCATCGACGCCCAGATTCTGCAATTCAGTTTCGGGCTGGCGGGATATTTCATTCTGGAGGGTCGCTGGCCGGTGGCCGATTACGACTATCTGCAACCGCTGCTGGTGAAACTGCGGGAGCAGGCCAGTCTGAACTGGTCCGAAGAGGTCGCTGCGGAGATGCCGGGTTGCGTCGCCATCCTCGAACGGTGTCTGTCGGAGGCGCGGGAGGCACGTTTTCCGGATCTGGCCGCGCTGGTGGCGGCATTGCGGGAGGATCGGGACGCCTCGGAACGGATCAAGGAGCAGCAGACCCGCGCGCAACTCACGCTCATCGATCCGCCGACCCGCCGCAAAAAAACACCATGGCCCCTGTGGCAGGAGCCCGTCACCGGCATGCAGATGGCCTGGATTCCGCCGGGCGGCTTCGACATGGGACAGTCGCCGGAAGAGACCGAACGGCTGCGCCAGAGCGGCGACCAGCAGACCTTCGAAAAGTGGTATGCCCGCGAACTGCCCCGGCATCGGGTGCAACTGGATGGCTTCTGGATGGGATGCCAGGTCGTGACCCGTGGACAGTTCCGCCAGTTCGTGGAGGAGACGCTGCATCTGACCGATGTGGAACAGGCCCAGTTCGCGGCGCGCACCAACGCCCGTCTGCATAAACAGATCGGCTGGCATGCGTGGAAAAAATCCCGTCATCCCCAGGATGATCATCATCCGGTGATTCATGTCAGCTGGTTCGACGCCCAACGCTATGCCGAATGGCTGTCTCAACGAACCGGACTCGCTTTCGCGTTGCCCTCCGAGGCCCAGTGGGAGTATGCCTGTCATGGAGGCGGCACCGCTCCGTTCCATTTCGGCCATCAGATCTCCAGCGAACAGGCCAACTACGACGGCAGCGAAGTCTACGGGGCCGGAGTGCCAGGTCCGGCCCGCAAGGGAACCACCCCCTGTGGTCAATTCCCCGCCAATCAATATGGCCTTTACGACATGCATGGCAATGTCTGGGAGTGGTGCGAGGATCTCTACAATACCCACTTCTACGAAACCCCAGAGGCCAAACAACGCAATCCGGTCAATCGGGGATTGTTGGGCTATCGGATCAAACGGGGAGGATCCTGGCGATCCCCGCCGGCTCTGGTGCGCGCCGCCTATCGCGGAGGCACCTATCCGGATATCGGCAAAGACGATATCGGCTTCCGGCTGATTCTCGTCCCCCCCAAAAAAACCTGATCCAGTCGCGCGCGGCGGCTCCGGAGGCAACACCGCCGGAGCCGCCGCGCCGCGCCAAAACCGACCGCGCCACCTCTCTCTCAATCATCCATGCCAAGATCAACTTGACATGTTCCCCGCACCTCAGGGACAATCCACCGCATCGAACTCAACCATGGTTGCCCCCTGATCGCGTGGAGACTATGATCCAACCCCCATCCCGTTTCGTGATCATCGCCCACGACGATCCTGTCGAGCGACGCATCTCCCTGGCCGACAAACCCAAACGTCACGCCCGTCTGCTCAGTCAGTTCTATCGCTGGAACAAGGTGACGCATCAGGAAGCCCTCTGGGAGGAACTCTCCCTCGCCGCCCATCTCGCCGGCGTGGCGTCGGAGCCATTCACCATCTGGGAGATGCCGCTGTTCACCGGATTGCATCTCCACGCGCTGATCCGCTCCACCAATCCTCAGGCGGAAATTCTGCTGATCAATCATCTTTCCGCCGACAACCGCGACCACTATTTCGATCAGATCCGGGCCTTCGCCCCCGATTGCATTCTGCTCTCCACCACCTTCTACCTGACCCTGCCCCATCTCAATCAGGTGCTGGAGCGGCTGCACAATCACTTTCCCGCCATCCCGGTGGTTGCCGGTGGTCATTTCGTGGCCAAGGAGCTGCTCTTCACCGAAGAGAGCACCCTGATGGCCACCACCCCACCCGGCGTCCATTACGTCCTCTCCCGCTTCGGCGAAACCGAACTGATCGATATCCTGCGCGGCGTCATCACGCTGGAAACCGCCGGAGTCCAGCTCAAGAGTCTCGACTCCCCGGACCCCGAAGGGCGGCCCATCGACTACGACGGCAACGACTGGGTGCTCGACTACGCCCAAGCCACCAGACTCCATCGGGTGCTGCCGGTCCGGACCGCCGTGGGATGCAGCTTCCGTTGCGCCTTCTGCTCCTATCCCGTCACCAGTGGCATCTTCGCCCCCACCGATGTGGAACAGGTGATCCGACAACTCACCATCATCCACCAATCCGGCGTGCGACAGGTCCATTTTCTCGACGATACCATCAATGTACCGGTCAAGCGGTTTCGTCTTTTTCTCGCCGCGCTGGAAAAGGCCAATCTCGAAGGGATGCGTTTTTTCTCTTTTCTGCGGTGTCAGCACATCGACGAAGAGATGGTCGCCTCCATGAAACGCTGCGGATGGGAAGGGGTGCTGCTGGGACTCGAAAGCGGTGCCAATTCGATACTGGTCAACATGAACAAGGCCGCTACCACAACCCAGTATCTCCGGGGCATCGAGCTGCTGGCCAAATACGACATCCGCACCTTCGGGGCGGTCATCATCGGCTTTCCCGGAGAGACCCGGGAAACAGTGAAAGAAACCGTCACCTTTCTCAACCAGTCCGCGTTGGATTACTGCTACGTTCAGCCGTTCTACTATCTGCACAACAGCCCCATTCATCAGCAGCGTGAACAGTTCGGGCTCTCCGGCCAGGGCATGACCTGGAAACATGATACCATGTCCTCGGATGAGTGCCTGGAACTGCTGGACGAACTCTTCTTCGAAGTCACCAAACCGATCCACGTCAACGAAGAATACGCCATGTGGGAGTATCTCTATCTGCTGCAAAAGGGGCTCGCCAAGGAGGATTATGCAAACTATCGTCGCATGATCAACACCTTGCGCGCCCAGGACATCAACACGCATCACGGCACCGCACGTCCCTATCCCCACGCCCTGAGCGTGGAGGCGTTCCAGGAACGAAGCGCATCCTGGAAACAGCGCGTTCTTCCGTCCACCACCCGCGATTGCCCGAACCCCTGAACAGCCGAATGACCGGTTTGACTGGAGCGTGAGATGTCGAATGCCCGTACCGAGCAGAACCAGAAAAAATTGATTCGCATCATCGCCGAGGTGCTGCGCTGCGATCCGGCCCTGATCAACGAAAATACCCGTCTCGCCTCGCTGCCCGCCTGGAACTCGCTGGCCAACATCAATCTGATCGTGGCGGTCGAAGAGCAGTTCAACATCGAAGCCACCCCGAAAATGTTGACCGAAATGACCTCTTTCGAGGGAATCATGTCAATTCTCGATCGTTTGGGGGCTTCATGAACCGCTACCGGCATCCGATTCGATATTTTTTGCAGGCCGCCCTGGAGCACCCCGAGCGAATCGCGGTCCAATCCGACGATCTGGCTTTCAGCTATCGGCGGTTGGATCGGCTCTCGTCGGCCATCGCGACCCGCATTCGCCGCTTCACGGGCAACGCGCCCGGACACCGGGTCTGCATCCTGATGCCGAAAAACGCCTATTACATCGCGGCGATTCTGGGCATCTGGAAGGCGGGTTGCGCCTACGTTCCCCTGGAAACCACCCTCCCGGATGAACGACGCAACCGCATCATCGACAATTGCGAGCCTTCCGTGGTGCTCTCCGACGGCACGGCGGTCGGACTGGCCACGCCGATCATTCCGTTATCCCGGGAGCACGAGGCCGACATGCTGGCCAATGGCGTCGATGACCCGACGATCCTCGAAGCCGCTCCGGAAGATCTGGCCTATCTCATCTACACCTCCGGGACCACGGGCACGCCCAAAGGGGTGATGATCGCCAACTCCGCCCTGACCACCCTGATCGAATGGTGCAATCGGGTATTCGGCGATCTGCGGGAGCAGACCAATATTCTGAATGTCGCCAATTTCTCTTTCGACCAGTCGGTGCTGGACATCGCCCTGTTTCTGGCGCAGGGCAAGACCCTCCATGTGCTGGACGATCCGAAGAACATTCTGACCATTCCCTATCTGATCCACACCCATCGGATTCATATTCTTTCCACGGTGCCTCATATTCTGAGCGTGCTGGCCACCACACCGAAGCTGTTGCACCGTTTCGATCTGGGATCGTTGCAGACCATTTTCGGGGGGGGAGCGGTCTTTTCGCCGCACATCGTGATGGCACTCCGGGAGTTGCTCGGTGTCGGACCCCGTATCTTCAACATTTACGGGCCCACGGAAGCGACGGTCTACTGTTTTTTGCACCGGGTGGATGATCGTCCCATCGACATCGACCGTCCCTTGCCGATCGGCGTTCCGTTCGACACCACCCAGGCCTTGATTCTGGATCCGATCAGCGCGCAACCGGTGCCTCCGGGGGAACTTGGTATTCTGGCCCTGCGCGGCCCTCAGGTGATGCAGGGTTACTGGCGTATGCCCAAAGAGACCGCCGCCGCCCTGATTCCGGATCCGGAAGACAGCGAGCAACGGGTTTATCTCACCGGGGATTATGCCCGCATGGATGAGGCGGGCATCTATCACTTCACCGGGCGCAAGGATGAAACCATCAAGTCGGCGGGATACCGGATCGATCTCAACGACATCAATCACAATCTGCTCAGACTGCCCTGCGTGGCGGATGCCGCCGTGGTGGCCCTGGCGGATCCGTTGCTGGAGAACCGGATCAAGGCCTTCGTTCAGTTGCGGGAAGGATATGACGACACCGCCGAGGCGATCATCGACCGTTTGAAAACGTTGCTGCCGCACTACATGATGCCCCACGGCATCACTTTTTTGGGCGCGCTGCCCAAGTCCCCGGCGGGAAAAACCGACTGCAACACTCTGAAACGGCTCTATCCCGAATAGATAAAAAAAGCGATGGGGTCCAGGGGTCATTGACCCCCGAATCCCACCTCCTCACATCCCCTGATCCCCCTCCCCGAGCGTGAAATAGGTCGCCCCCTCACGAATTCTCCGCATCAACGCCTTGCGTCCGGTCATGAAACCGCCCGGATCCTCATGAACAACCCGTTTCCACAGCCGCCGATCCAGCCATCCCCGCACCGCCGGATAGTCATGCGTGATCACCCCACGTCCTCCCTCGCGCCCATTTTCCGCCAACGCGAACGAGAATAAAAGATCACCGCAATAAGACACCGCCGGATCGCACCACAAATCCAGGCACTCCCAATAAAGCCCGCCACCCACGACCCGAGGCCGAAAAACGGCAAACCCCTCCAACTCTTCTCCCCGCAGGCAACCGATCAAAATTTTCAAACCGGGTCGCCAACCGAAACAGTACCAGTTCAACCACCGGGCCGAACGAACTCGGGTGGCCACATGAAGCTGTCGGGTCCGCTCCC
>JADGBU010000004.1:43894-51639 GCA_015231295.1 Magnetococcales bacterium
GATCGAACCGCGCATCGGCATACCGGAATCGCTGCACCCGCATCCCGTCCACCTGAAAGATCCCCCCGGTGCCGCGCCACCGCTGTTGCAAATTGTACAGGCTCCAACACAGACGAGTCGGCCATCCCTGCCGATCCGCCCGTTCATGCAAGGCCGTCACCCCGTTGGTGAACACCGTCACCCGACGACTGCACGGATAGGGAATCGACGGATAGCGCAAACGAATAAAAATGGTCCGGGTGCGCTCATTGCCGGTGGTATGCCACTGCACGGTATCGCTGGACTCCTCGGTATTGTTCAAGAACAGAGTCAACCCGCTGCCCTGGAACTCCGGCTCCACATGCCAGGAAACCGGACTGAAGCTGATCCACTCCCGCCCCTCGAACCAAAAAGGAATCGGAATCCGACCGATGAAGCCAACCAGTCGTCCCTCGTGACGCAACACCCATCCCCGATTCATCGACTCGGCGAAACAGGGATTCTCCTCCCACCAAAAGGCGAACCGCTCCAGCCACTCAACATGAGTTCGCTTTCCCCCCCGATAATGGAGCATCAACGCGGCGATGGCGTCATAATCGGCCACCTCCACCGGAGTCGCCTGGGGTTCATTCATGGGATTGCCTCCATTCCGGGGATCATCCAGGTGGTCGCTCGCCCGATTCCGGCTCCGTGGCATCCAGATCGATCAGACCCGAACGCCGCAGACGCACGCCCCCATCGGGACGGGGCGTGGCCCGGACCACCCGGGGAGCCCGTTCCGGAAAGATCACTTCAGGCTTCTGGGTCAGGGTTTTACCGTTGATACGCGGGGCCTCGATCGACCAGTCGAAAAAGGGCACCCGCCAGGCACTCGCCTTTGAAACACTGCGCAACGAGTAGCTTTCGACGGCGATTTTCACTTTCTTGGTCAGGCGGGCCGCAGAGCCCGGAAAACGCAACGCACCGATCTTTTCGATCCGTTTAGCCCCGTCGCTCTGATGGATCACCGCCAGTTCCAACCAGACATGGCTCGCATCCGCCGGATCCGCGCGGGAGGTCAAGCGCAGGGCCATGGGCGCGGACTCCAACGCGAGCGGCTTGCGCACACTGACGAATTGCCCCTCATAATCGCCGATCTCGTGGAATCCCCCTTCGACCGCCTGCAAATCCTTCGGATCCTGGGTAACCCACCGGGAGAAAATCGCCCCCACCCCATGATCCTTGCCCCGCAATTTCAGATTGGTCTGCAATCCGAAATAGAATTTGATATCGTTGATGGCAGAGTAAAAAAAATAATAGAGATGATGGGATTCGGGTTTAGGCACCGGATCGAAACGCATGGGGAGCGTGATTTCGGAAATCTCCCCGGATCCCTGCCACGGATACTGAACATAGACATGATGCCAACAGCAGGTTCCCTTTTTTTCGGGATTGCTCTGGTCGGCGAACTGCATATAGCGGGTCACTTGATGCAGACCCAACAGAGGTGTGACCTTGGCGTCTGCTTTCTGTTCCGCCGGGATGAGGGGATGCGTGAGCGCTGGCGTGGACTCCCCCTGCACGGTCAGGAAACGGGTTTCCACCCGCTCCTGGGAGGCGCGGGGTCCACAATGGGCATAGACCACCCGACCTTGCGAATCCACTCCGGACAGCGCGGCGCGCGTCACCTCCCGAAGCGCGGAGGTGCGAACCAGCAGCAGATCCGCCGGATCGAACCCTTCCACGCGGAAAAACTCCTCGATCCACACCCGATCCGGACCACAGGGGGGATGCTCCACCAAGCGCACCTGCTCCAGCGAGGCCGCCGGAGCGCGCCCACTGCGCGCGTCGAGTGCCCAGGCCGGATCCCCGGCCAGAACCGCCCAACCGATCGCAGCGAGAAAAACAAGCTCACGGAGTAACCCACGAAAACGCTGCACTCGACTCTCCTGAAGACGGAAGGGATGCCACGGTGCAGGCAAGACTATCATCGCCGGCGGTTTCCTTCAAGCGGCCCCTCGTGTTAAAAATCCCATGGGCTTCGCCCCTGAACCGCACCAGGGGCCAATGACCCCTGGACCCCAATCGTCGGAAGGATGGTCGGAACCGAACATGCATATCGGATGCGCCGTGGAATGGGAACACGATGTGCTGGCATCGTGGCGTCGTTCAGCCGGAGGCAAGCCTCTGCCCAGGCCGGAGGTGTGGCAACCGCTGCCCGCCGGAGTCTGCTGGTTTCTCTGCCGCGTGGAGCCCGAAGATTGCGATAAACTCTACGTCATCGGTTCACGGGACTGGAAACTCCTGTTCGGCACCTGTCGCCTGCAAACCATCGCCGCCGATCCCTGTCAGGGCACGGACGACTATCGGCATAAATCCCGCATTGTGCGCATGAAAAAAGCCCTGGCGACGGGAGATCGCTTCGAACCCCTGATCTTCACCGCCTTTTCCGGCGAAGGCCCGTTTGTGATCATCGACGGCAATCATCGGGCCATCGCCCTGCTTCAACTCGGACTGCTGATCGGACAAACGGTCTTCATCGGCTTTCACCCCCGCATGGGCCAGGAGTATCTCTGGTTCCGCCGTGCGGTTCACTCCTGATCGAGCTTGCCATGCCCCCCTCCCCCCAGACCGCCTCCCTGTTCGTCTCGATCGCCAGCTACCGGGACAGCGAATGCCCCTGGACCCTGATCGATCTGTTCGCCAAGGCGAGCCATCCGGATCGTATCACCGTGGGCGTGCTGTGGCAGATTCTCCCGGAAGAGGATGGCGAAGAATATACCCGCGTTCCCCCGGAACGGCGCGATCAGGTACGGGGTCGCACTCTCCACGTCGCGGAGAGTCGCGGAGCCTGCTGGGCGCGCCATCGCATCCAGGTGGAGTTCTACCGCGACGAAACCTATTATCTGCAAATCGACAGCCATACCCGTTTCGATCCGGGATGGGATGTGCAACTGATCGACATGCTGCACCGTTGTCCCTCCGCCAAGGCGGTACTCTCGACCCATCCCAACAAATACCTGCCGCCGGATGAACGCTTTCCCCGTGGCTTTCCCTATCTGCGGGCCAAAAAGTTCAACCGGGACGGAATCCTGATTCCCCAGGGAGAGTACATCGACCTCGACGACCGACCCGACACGCCCCGGCCCTCGGCCTTTGTGGGAGGCGGATTGCTGTTCGGTCCCGGCTCCCTGGTGCGGGAGGTTCCCTATGATCCTCATCTCTATTTCCAGGGGGAGGAGATCACCCTGTCGGCGCGTCTGTGGACCCATGGTTATGATCTCTACAGCCCCAACGCGGTGATTCTCTATCACGACTACACCGACCGGACCAGACCCAGACATTGGGATGATCACAAGGTCGATTGGGGCAAATTGCAAAAAATCTCCGTGGCCCGCCTGGAACATCTGCTGGAGATTCGCCCCTCGACCGATCCGGAGGTGCTGCTGGAGCTGGAACGTTATGGTCTGGGCACGATACGCACCCTGGCGGACTACGAAAACTATGCCGATGTGGATCTGCGTCGGCATCGCATCGGCACGCGGGGCGCGGATGGTCGTTTTCCCGCCCATCCGCCCACCTCCGGCCTGCGGGTGGAGATCGAACGACTGTTCACGAAAATTCACCAGGAGAACCGCTGGGGAGCCCAGGAGACCCGTTGCGGTTCCGGCTCACTGGTGAGTTCCACCATCGAAATGCGTTTGCGTTTGCGGGATGCGTTGCGTCAACTGGGGGTGCGCACCGTGGTGGATGCGGGTTGCGGGGATCTCAACTGGATTTCGTTGATTTCGGAAGATTGGGATCTCTATCTGGGTTTCGACGTGGTGCCGGAGGTGATCGCACGAAATCGCATTCTGTTTGCCGAGCGCAAGAGTCATCTCTTCAACGTGGCGGAGATCAGTCAGGAACGGCTGCCACGGGGAGACGCGCTGATCTGTCGCAACACCCTGACCCATCTGCCCAACGAAATGGCCTTGCAGGCCTTGCGACTCTTCAAGCGCAGCGAGGCGCGTTATCTGATCGCCACCACCTTTCCCAGCGCCGTCAACGAAAACGCCAAGCTCGGCAGCTGGCATCGGATCAATCTGAACGCGCCCCCCTTCTCCCTGCCCGAGCCACTGCTGAAAATTCCGGATGGCAAATCCCGTCACGAGCGGTTTCTAGGGATATGGCGGTTGGCGGATTGGTGAAAAAAAAGAGAGGGTCTGGGGGATTCATCCCCCAGGGTGTTGACTTTTCGTCCAAAACGCCTGGATCCCATCACGACGAACGCGACGACGGGGCCAGCAGGCTCTTCCCGAGCTGACAATCCTCCGGGGTCAGCCGTTCCTTCCGGGCACATTGCGCCAGATAGGTATCATTGGGCATCTGCCAGGCTCCAGTGATGACATATTTGGCGTCATACATCACGAACACCAAAAAATCCCACCCTTGCGCAGGCACCTTGGCAACCTGATGGGCATCGCTGGTGGGACTCTGACGCACCGAACGCACCACATATTTCTTTTTATTGTAGATGAAATCCACATCGCTCGGTGCCGGGAACACCCGATCCTGCATGTGCAACGAATAGCGTTCATCGGACATGCCCACCAACAGGGCGGCATCCCGCGCCGCGATCACGGAGAGATCGAGGGGGGACAACCCATAACGTTCCTCCCAGCCGAGCGCGATGGTGGCGAGCGCATCGCGGGTCCGTCTGGAGTGGGTATCGGCCAGCACCGGACGAATGACCGCCGCCTCTTCATCCTCTTCGACCTCGACTTCCACTTCCGGTTTGGCCGGAGCGGATGGGGCGACCCAGGGCTTGCGGGGCCGGAATCTCCAGATCAGAAATCCGATCAGCATCATCAAGATCCAGAGAATGAAAAAATTCCTGAAATCCTTGATATGTTGATAAGCCAGATCGGCGGCCTGCTGTTCCACCGCCAATTTGCCCTGTTCGCCCATTTCGGCGTTGAGGGTGCCCAGGGGCACGGCACCGGCGGGCAAGGTGGCATCGGCCCACACGACTCCCGCTCCGCCACCGACCCCCTGAAATGCAATCGGGGTGGCCACTCCGCCACCCCAGATCCACATCGCCAGAATCACGATCCATCCGAAACGAATCTTCCGAGCCTCACGACTCATCATCCCCATCCTCCAGAATTTTCTGCCCTTCTTTCTCGAACCGCTTTTTATTGCCCGGCCAATAGGCCCAGGCGACGATTCCCACGAACAACAAGAAAAACCACACCAGACCAAACTGTCTGGAATAGCTCACCAACGTATCGAAATCCATATCAGCCTCCCAAGCCGGCAGAACGGGTTTGAATGCGACGGGCCAGTCGGTATTCGCCTCCGGCCCCCTCGACATGCAATTTCAGATCCCACACGCCGGGCAGCGCGATGTGGAGAGGAGCCTCATAGTGACCGGGACGACTTTCGGTCATGGTGAAGGTCAAGTCATTGCCCTGCTGGATCGGTCGCACCAGTTGCCCCGTGACCCGGGCCGCCGCCACCGCCCCTCCTTGACGATCGAGCACCTCCAATCGCAGCACGCCATCGGCTCCGGCCAGCAACGCCGAGTCATCCAGGGTGACGCGCCAGCCGAGGGCGTCTTGCACCTTCTGCGCCTGGAGCACCTTGTTGAAGGCGACGCCTTTATCATAGGCACCCTCCGTGACCACACCGGTCCAGGAGGTCATGCTCAACCGGATAAATACCACATTCACCGCCACCACGACCACGAAAAACAATACAATGGCGGTCGGCCAGGGCTCAAGCCGAAAAAAGGGTCGCCCGGTGCGATTTTCCTGAGAGGGTTCCATCATGGCCTCATGAAGACGCTTTTATAGTTGGATTCACCACCGGTGGACGACATCGCCTTCAGGGTGAAGAGCACCTCGTGCCGACCGGTTTCCACATTTTGCTGCTTCTGACGCACATAAACCGTATAGGGCGTCACCGAACCCGGCGGCACGGTGAGCAGCGGCAATCCCTCGGAGGTATGGGTATTGATCGCCGCCACCGTCAGGGTGATCCCGGGCAGACCGGAGACCGACAGGGTATAGGTTTGACCGGTTTCGGTCATGTTCAGCACCCGCACGGTGTAATTGTTCTGGATGCTGCCATCCGATTGCAGAATATACAACGGTTGCCGATGTCCGATCACGGTGAAATCCAATGGAACGTGCCGGGCGAGATAGACCACGATCCCACCCAGAAAGATCGTCAGCAAGGTGGCGTAGACCAGAATCCGCCCTCGGATCCAGCGGGTTTTGCCATCGCCGCGCATCTCCCGCAGCGAGGTGTAGCGGATCAGGCGATCGGTCATGCCCACTTTTTGCGCCACGTCGTCGCAGGCGTCGATGCAGGCTCCGCAGGTGATGCATTCGTATTGCTGGCCATTGCGGATGTCGATTCCGGTGGGACAGACGGTGACGCAGGAGTCGCAATCGATGCAGGATCCGACCCGTTCCTTCATTTCGGTCCGTTTGCGCCGATTGGATTCTCTGGGCTCCCCCAGTTCCGGATGATAGGCGACGATCATGGTATCCTCGTCGAACATCACCCCCTGGAAGCGGGCATAGGGGCACATATAAATGCAAACTTGTTCCCTGGCCAGGCCAGCCATCACATAAGTGGTTGCGGTCAGAAACAACATCGTGAACAGGGCGGGAAACGGTGCCGATCCGGTGACGATCTGCCGGATCATCTCCGGCGCGTTGGAAAAATAGAGCACGAAGGTCAAACCGGTCCAGCCGCTGATCAGCAGCCAGGAGGCGTGTTTGAGCAATTTGAGTCGTATCTTGTTCACGCTCATCGGGGAGCGATCCAGATTCAGTCGCGCATTGCGATTGCCTTCGATCAACCGTTCCATCAGCAAGAACCAGTCGGTCCAGATGGTTTGCATGCACATGTAACCGCAAAAGACCCGGCCCGCCAGGGCGGTCATGAAAAACAGGCCGATGGCGGCAGCGATCAACAAAAAGGCTAACAGAAATATATCCTGCGGCCAGATCGCCAAATCGAAAATATAAAATTTTCGACCGGGCAAATCAAATAAAACCGCCTGATTGGGCATGCCTTCGGGTCGTTCCCATCTCACCCAGGGCAGAAGGAAAAAAATCGCCAGTTCCACGCCATAAATTCGGTAGCGTAATTTTCGGAAGAAACCTTCCTGGTGACGGGGATAAATTTTTTTCCAGTCTGCATAAAGCGAGGTCGTTTCCATGGTGATAGCACTCATCTGAAAGAGAAATGCGCGAGCCGATTTTTTTTGATTGCACACTGTCAAGAATGTATATATAACGGATCCAGGCCGATGTCTCGGGATCATGACGCATTCAGGCCGGGGTCAATTTTTTTTTCTCTTTCCCTTTGACAAGGAGGACAAAGTGGACCAAAACCTCTCACGAACGTATGACTACGAAGTAATCAAAAAGTTCAGCATTGCCGCAGTCATTTATGCGGTGGTCGGCTTCCTGGTGGGATTGATTCTCGCCCTGGAGTTGACCTTTCCGGGGCTCAACGGCGACATTCCCTACATCACCTTCGGACGCCTCAGACCCCTGCACACCTCGGCGGTGATTTTCGCCTTCGGGGGATCGGTGCTCTTCGCCACCAGCTATTATGTGGTGCAGCGCACCTGCAAGGCCCGCCTCTTTTCGGATTTCCTCTCCAATCTCACCTTTTGGGGCTGGAATCTGGTGGTGGTGCTGGTGGTGATCACCTATCCTTTGGGAATCAGTCAGGGCAAAGAGTACGCCGAACCCATCTGGCCCATCGACCTGCTGATCACCGTG
>JADGBU010000004.1:51981-53764 GCA_015231295.1 Magnetococcales bacterium
CGGTCCCCATCATCTGCACTACACCGCCCTGCCCGACTGGGCCAGCACCCTGGGAGCCACCTTTTCCATCATGCTGCTGCTCCCCTCCTGGGGTGGCATGATCAACGGCATCATGACCCTTTCCGGTGCCTGGCATAAGCTGCGTACCGATCCGATTCTGCGCTTCTTCATCGTCTCTCTGTCGTTTTACGGCATGTCCACCTTCGAGGGGCCGATGATGTCGATCAAATCGGTCAACGCCCTCTCCCACTACACCGACTGGACCATCGGACATGTCCATTCCGGTGCGCTGGGCTGGGTGGCGATGGTCTCCTTCGGCGCCCTGTATCACATGATGCCCCGATTGTGGGGGGTGACGCTCTACTCCACCCGTCTGGTCAATCTGCACTTTTGGCTCGCCACCATCGGCGTGGTGATTTATATCGTCGCCATGTGGATTTCGGGCATCATGCAGGGTCTGATGTGGCGCGCCTTCGACAGCTTCGGCAATCTGAGCTACTCCTTCGCCGAAACCGTGGCCGCCATGCATCCCTACTACCTGATCCGCTCCGTCGGCGGAGCCGTGTTCCTGTTGGGCGCGCTGGTAATGGTCTACAACCTGGTGATGACCGTGCGCGGCAGTGCCAGACAAACCTCGGCCACGGCCGCTTGATTGGGAGGATTCCGATGCAACACTCCACCATCGAAAAAAGCATTCCCCTGATGGCCATTCTGACTTTGGTGCTGGTCTCCATCGGCGGAATCGTGGAAATCGTTCCACTCTTCTTCATCAAGGGCACCATCGAAAAAGTCGAGGGCATGCGCCCCTATACGCCTCTGGAGCTCAAGGGTCGCGACATCTACATTCGGGAAGGATGTTACAACTGTCACTCGCAGATGATCCGTCCGTTCCGCGACGAGACGGAGCGTTACGGTCACTACTCTCTGGCGGCGGAAAGCATGTACGATCATCCGTTCCAGTGGGGCTCCAAGCGTACCGGTCCGGATCTGGCCCGCATCGGCGGCAAGTATTCCAACGAATGGCACCGCGCCCACATGCTCAAGCCGCAGGATGTGGTCCCCGAATCGGTGATGCCCGCCTATTCCTGGCTGCAAAAGAACGATCTCAAAGCCGATGACATCGAAAAACGGATGCAAGTGTTGTCCATGGTCGGCGTCCCCTACAGTGCCGAGCAGATTGCCAATGCCAAGCAGGATCTGACCGCTCAAGCCTCCCCGACAGCCGACGGGGCCGGTCTGACCAAACGCTACGGCAACAAGGTTCCCAAGGCGGACTTCGACGGTCAGCCTGAGAAACTCACCGAACTGGATGCCCTGGTCGCCTATCTGCAAATGCTGGGCACGCTGGTGGACTTTTCCGGTCAACAGGCCCAGGCCCGCTGAAAAGACTAAGGAGATTTCAACATGGCGGACAAAAAAGACGTGGATACCACTGGCCACCAATGGGACGATGACGAAGGCTTCCCGTTGCAGGAATACAACAACCCCTTGCCGAAATGGTGGCTCTATACCTTCTGGGCCACGATCATCTGGTCTGTGATCTACTGGGTGCTTTATCCGGCCTGGCCCCTGGAAAACGGTTCCACCAAGGGGATCTGGAACTGGTCGATGCATGGCGAGTATCAGCAGGAGATGAGTGCCGCCAAGGCCCATCAGAAAGAGTTCAACGACAAACTGGAAAAGCTCTCCTTGAAGGAGATCAGCCAGGACAACAAGTTGTTGCAATACTCCATTTCCGGTGGCAAGGCGCTGTTCGGCGACAACTGCGCCCCCTGTCACGGCA
>JADGBU010000199.1 GCA_015231295.1 Magnetococcales bacterium
AAGGGCTTCGCCCTTGGATCCCACCAGGGGCCAATGGCCCCTGGACCCCATCAACGCGGGGTCGCGTCCGGCAATCCACCATCCACCGGCAACGTGGCACCGGTGGTCGGCGTCTGCCGCGTGGCGAAAAACATCACCGCACGGGCGACATGCTGCGCCGTGATCCGCGCCTTGAGCAGGTTACGGTTTCGATAATACTCCTGCAAGCCATCGGCATCCAGTCCTCGGGCTTTCATGCGATCCGGTCCCACCTCCGCCCAGAGTCCCGACGCTCGCGCTCCATCGGCGAACACCCCATCCGGAGCCACCATGTTGACCCGCACTCCGATTTCGGCCAGTTCCAGCGAGGCGATGCGCGCCAATTGATGCGCCGCCGCCTTGGTGGCACTGTAAGCCCCGAAACGGGCTCCTGGCGCGAAAACATTTTTGGTGGAGATCAGCACCACATCCCCCCCGGTGGCCTGACGCCGAAACAGACGGGCCGCCTCCGCCAGAATCAGCAACGTTCCTTCCACATTGACCTTCTGCAATTTCTGGAAGGTGGCGAGTTTCAGCTCTTCCAGGCTCGCCACGTGGGCCAGCCCCGCATTGGGAATGAGCAGATCGACTCCGCCCCACCGCTCCACGACGGCGGCGAATCCCGCGCTCACCGCCTCGGGGGAGGAGACATCCATGGCCACCGGCAGCAGTTGTCCCGGATGAAGGGATGAAAGCTCCGCGGCCAGGGAGTTCAGGGATTCGCCCGGCAGATCGGCGGCGGCCACGTGACACCCCTGAGCCAACAGTTCCCGACAGATTCCGGAACCGATCGCTCCGGCGGCACCCGTCACCAGAGCCACCTGACGGGAGAGAGGAGCCTCGCGGATCGATTGCAGTTTCTTGATCTGGGGCGGAAAATATTCCATGGCGAACAGGTCCGGATCCTCCAGCCCCCGATAGCTTCCTCCCATGGCGGCGATCTGGTTTTTGACCGTCAGGGTTTGCAACAGGATATCCCGTACCATTTCGGCCTCGGCACCGGTGCGCCCCACGCAGATGCCGCCGATGCCGGGCATGAACAGGATGCGCGGATTCGGATCGAAGGGAACCGGTCGTCGTTCCGGATGCGCCCACCGCTCGAACCGCTCCCGATAACGGGCCTGATATCCGGCGATGGCGGTCGGAATCGAGTCGATATCGTCGATCCACAGGGGCAGATGCTTGGTGCGAATCAGATGATCGCTGGTGAGCGGCGGGGTGATGGCCAACTCCGCGCCCTGTTCCGAGTCCACCAGATTGAGAGTTTCGCGGGTGATCACCGGCATCAGGATGAAACGTTGAAAAGGATGATCCGCCTCATCGGTGGCAATCGCCAGAGAGCCCCGCAACACAGGGGCCGCCTCCAGATAGCGTTCCCGCGCGACGGCCAGGGCCGTGACCCGGCGCAGCAGTTTGGGGGCGCGTGCCTGCTTGGCGATAAACTCCTCGGCGCGGTTCACCAGGGAGATGGTGGTGTCGTAGGCCTGTCGGGCGGTTTCCCCCCAGGTGATCAGACCGTGATGCATCAGCACCATGCCGACGCAGCCGGGAGAGGCGGCCTGAAGGTCGGCGGCGGCCCTGGCCAGCGCGAATCCGGGGTGGACATAGGGCAGAATCGCCACCCGATCCCCGAGAGCTTCGCGGATCAATCGCACTCCGTCCGGCTGATTGGTGAGGGTGAGAATGGCATCGGCATGGGTATGATCGATGAAAGCGTGCGGCAGAAAAACATGCAACAAAGCCTCGATCGACGGTGTGGGGGCTTCGCTGTCGAAGCGACGGGCGCGCAGGACGTTGACCATCGCGGCGTCGTCGAGGTGCTCCAATCGGATCAGCGGACGCAGGGCGGACAGATCCAGACCGGTATGACCTTCGGGCTCGATGGTTTCCAGGCTCCAGCCGGAAGCCTTGATGTAAATGGCGGGAATCTCTTCGTTCAGCAGGGTGCGGCTGACCCCCTTGACCGAGGTGTTGCCACCGCCATGCAGCACCAATCCCTTTTCGCTGCCGAGCAGGCGGCTGGTATAGGTACGCAGGGCGAGGGCTTCTCCCCAACGGGGGGCGTGCCGGGCGATGAACGCGGCGGCCTCCGAATCTGACCAACGGTTTTTCATGGTGGTATTGTCACGCGATGGATGGCCATCCGATGCGGGATGGTTGAGTTGTTTTTTTTCGGGGCGACGCCCCGGACCCGGCCAGGGGGAAACATCCCCCTGGAGCCCCGATGCGGAACCGAAATCAGGTGCGGGATTGGATATCCTGATAGAATTCGAAGGCTTCTCTGGGGGTGAAGCCTTCGTGAACCACCTTGCCGACCGCCTGGATCATCGCGGCGGGGGCGTCAGACTGGAAAATGTTCCGCCCCATATCGACGCCGGCGGCCCCTTGTTGAATGGCGTTGTAGGCCATGGTCAAGGCATCGGCTTCGGGCTGTTTTTTTCCTCCGGCGATCACGATGGGGACCGGACAGGAGGCGGTAACGCTCTCGAAGCCTTTGGAGACATAATAGGTCTTGACGAAGGTGGCACCCAGTTCGGCGCAGATGCGGGTGGCCAGACGCATGTATTTGGCATCCCGCGCCAGCTCCTTGCCGACGGCGGTGACACCGAGCACCGGCAGACCGTAGCGCAATCCCTGATCCACCAGACGGGTCATGTTGTGAATCGATTGTGTCTCGAATTCGCCGCCGACGAAGACCTGAACCGCCATCGCCGCCACGTTGAGCCGCAACGCATCTTCGATATCCACGGCGATGCGTTCGTCGGAAAGCTCCTTGAGAATGCTCGGTCCCCCGCTGGAACGCAACGATACCCCCTTGGTGAAGGTGGCCGGGATCAGCGAACGCAACACCCCACGGGTACACATCAGGGTATCGGCATATTTCAGCAACGGATTGATGGTGACATCGATCCGTTCCAGTCCGGTGGTCGGACCCATGAAATAACCGTGATCCACCGCCAGCATCACGGTTCGTCCCGTGGCGGGAGAGAAAATTTTGGCCAGCCGATTCTTCATGCCCCAATCCAGCGAGTCGCATCCTTTCAGAGGAAAGGGCTCGGCCTTTTGCGGCATGTCGAGATGATAGTCGTGAGTCTCTTTCAGGTCGTCGGTATCGGCCATGTCTTTGTTTCCCTGGATGCTCTTTTGGCGTTCGCTGGCGTTGGATTCGTGAAGCGCAGGAGCGACAGAGTGCCCCAAAGCCGCACGATTGGCAAGGGTTGAACGTTGCTTTAACGGGTCGCGCTCTCCGGTTCGGCGGGGCAGGAGGCGGGATCGCCCCGGAACGCCTCGATGCCCAACGTGCCCAACGTGCGCAGATAACAGGCATAGTGATCGGCCCAGGCGGCGGCGTGAGGATCGGCCAGCAATCCGGGTACGTTGGTCACGGGAGCCAGAGCCACCTCCAGGCGTTCGATCTCCAGGCCGGTCATCAGGGTGTGGATCAGCAGCATGTCGGTGACGAGCGTGGGGAGAAAACGGGCTTCGCAAACGGGTGGCGTCCCTTCGTCGGCGGGGAGGGTCAGCAGTTTGGCCAGAGCCGCGTCATCCATGGGCGCGAGCAGAGCAATGGCGGCGGTGAGCGCGGCACGATCGAAACCGGTTTCATCGACCCCCGCCGCAGGGATGAGAGCTTGGCGGCTGGCCAGAAAACGCAACACCGGATGGATCATCTTGACCACCGGCGCGCTGATGGCGGTGATCGGCATCCCGACCCCGACCATTTTCTGGGCCTCGGCGAGACGCGGGGTGAGCAGTCTGGCCGTCTCGGTGAGAGAGGCGCGACCCACGGGATTGGGCGCGCAGAGCGGATCGAGACTCTTTTTGATCTGTTCGCAGAAAAGTTTGCGCCACGCCTTTTGTCCCAGATCGGTGCCCCATCCCGAAGTCTGACTGGCGATCTGAAGGCTTCCGCCGCCCATATCCAGCGTGAAGGGCGTTTTCAACCGTTCTCCCAGAGCGTTTCGGGCCGCCAGATGTCCATGCATCCCCTCGATATCCTGGGGAATGATAAATAACGGAACCTGGGTTTGCTCGTGAATTTGTCGCAGCGTGTCGATCAGGCGGGTCGGATCCCCTTGTTGCAGAGCGAATCTCCAGGCGGAATATCCCCCGGCCACCGCCCGGCAATCGGTGGGAAGCCCGGCTTTCTTGGGCAGGGAGATAAAAGCCTCGATGGTCGGGGTCACGGTGCGATCGATGATGCGATCCGGCCACACATCTTCCAGATAATCGATGGAAACTTTTGCCTGTTCATCCTGTTTGGATGCCCCCACCCGAATGCCGGAGGAGCCGACATCGAAAGCGATGCGACAGGTTTCATCCGCGAATCCCGGCAGGGGAGTTGCCAGGAGCATCAAGCCCATCAGCCAGTGGAATTGCATCATGCGACCCGAATCTCCAAGGTTCACGGGTCCAGGGGGATTATCCCCCTGGTGGGGTCCAGGGGCGAAGCCCATGGTGGGTTTGGGCGAAGCCCAAAAAGTGAATCATGACGGTTCCGGTCCGTGACAAAGGGAGCCTCGTCTGGCCCGGAGCAAACGCCATCCCCCGCCACAGGTGCCGGTTTCGAGCATTTTACCATGAGATGAGCGACAGAGCGACGGTTTCAGCAGGCTGCCGGGCGCGCATCCGAATCAGGCTCAACGATTCCTGAGTCTATCCCTTGCCTTCGTTTCGTTCTCGACACAGGTTTCCATTAAGCTGTAACTGCCCCCCGCTGCCCTCGCCATTTTTGTGCAATACTACTTAATATCAAGAGATGGTTCGGAGTGACTGGCTGATTTCCCAGCTTTCGCCCCCTTGGCGGTCAGGGCCTTTGCGATTTTGTCGTTGGAGGCCATATCCAGCGCGGTTAAGCCATATTTGTTTTTTGCATTGACATCCGCCCCCTTGGCGATCAGGGCTTGCACGATTTCAAGGTGGCCTTTCCGGGAGGCCCCCATCAGTGCTGTCGAGCCCTCGCCCTCCTTGGCATTGACATCCGCCCCCTTGGCGATCAGGGCTTGCACGATTTCAAGGTGGCCTCCCGAGGAGGCATGTATCAGTGCTGTCCAGCCCTGGGCATTCCTGGAATTGACATCCGCCCCATTGTCGATCAGGGCTTGCATGATTTCAACGTGGTGGTTCGAGGAGGCCAATATCAGTGCTGTCCAGCCATCGTTACTCTTAGCATTGACATCCGCCCCCTTGGCAATCAGGGCTTGCACGATTTTAAGGTAGCCTTTGCTGGAGAAATGCATCAATACTGTCCAGCCATAGGCACCCTTGGCATTGACATCCGCCCCCTTGGCGATCAGGGCTTGCACGATTTCAGAGTGGTCGCCCGAGGAGGCATCTATCAGTGCTGTCCAGCCATCGTCCCTCTTGGCATTGACATCCGCCCCCTTGGCGATCAGGGCTTGCACGATTCCAAGGCGTCCTTTTTTGGAGGCCTTCATCAAGGATGTATAGCCCTCGTCATCCTTGGCATTGACATCCGCCCCCTTGGCGATCAGGGCTTGCACGATTTCAAGGT
>JADGBU010000200.1:0-2284 GCA_015231295.1 Magnetococcales bacterium
CGCGCACGAAGTCGAAATCATCACGCGAGGCGGCGGGAAAACCCACCTCGATTTCGCGCACGCCGATCCTGCGGAGCATTTTCAGGAAAATCCCCTTCTGTTCCGGTGACATGGGCGCGGAGAGTGCCTGGTTGCCATCGCGCAGATCCACGGCACACCAGATCGGAGGAGCCTTCAGCACCCGCGAGGGCCACTGACGATCCATCAAAGAAACGGGGGGAACGGGACGGTATTTGACGGCAGGGGTATTCAACATCGTTGCGAACTCCTTCGGAACGGAGGATGCGTGAGGGTCATCACAAGACAATCCCGGTCGCCGATACCCGAAAGGGCCATGATCCGGCGACCGTCCCGCAGTCGAAGAAGTCGTTTCAGCAGCGTGTTCATCGTGAACCTCCAAAGCGTGCTAAAGTCGTGGTGAATGCAACCGTGATCGGGGCACAAAAAAAAGGCCATGGAGCAGAAGCCCATGGCCTTTGGAAAAACGTTTCGTGACAAACGAACCGGGATTATCCCCCTTTTCCTCGCGCCCATGGGCCAGCGTGGCCAGATAGCAGGATGGCACGCAGTCGCGGAAGGGAGGAAAGAATCGGTCGGTTCATGGTGAATAGTGTTTCATGGATGGGCGGGGAGAGTCAATACGATTTTGTCGGCTGTTTTTTTTTGGGGCTTCGCCCCCCGCCCCACCAAGGGCTTCGCCCTTGGATCCCACCAGGGGGATGATCCCCCTGGACCCGCAATGTATGGAGTTATAGACGGAATTTGTGCAACTCCTGATCGAGTCGGGCGGCAATCTCCTCGGCGACATGGGCCCGTTCCGTGACCGTGGTGCTGATCTGACGCATCCGTTCCGCCGATACCAACACCTCTTCCATGTGACCCGACAACTCCGAGGTTCGCAGCACCGTGCCTTCCACGGCATCACCGATCACCGCGCCATGGGCCGAGGTCTTTTCCACCGAACGGGTCATGCCATCCACCCCCTGGGAGGCCGACGACACATTGCGTGTCACCTCGTCGATGCCCAACGCGATCTCCTGAACACTGCGGCTCACCTCGGCCACCTCACGGGTGATCTCGCCCACCAACCGCGACACCGATTCCGTCTCTCCCGCCGCCGCATCCATGGAGCCGGAAATTTCATTGACCGTCCGGGATTGCTCCACCATGGCATCGAGAATTTCCCCGTTGACCTCCCGGATCCGATGCACCCGATGATCCACCCCTTCCATCGCCCGGCTGACCTGCTCCATATGATCCTGAATCAATTCGATACTGCCATGGATCTGCTCGGTGGCGTGCGCGGTCTGACGGGCCAACTCCTTGACCTCGTTGGCCACCACCGCGAAGCCCTTGCCCGACTCTCCCGCGCCTGCCGCCTCGATGGCGGCGTTGAGAGCCAGCATATTGGTCTGTTCGGCGATGCTCTGAATCAAACCCACAACGGCACTGACCTCGTGTACCGACTCCACCAGACGGACCATCACCTCGCCATTGGTTTCCACCGCCCGACGCGCCTCCTCGGAGACGGTCGCCGCCTCCGAGCAACGCTCCTTGACTCCAACCAGTGAGGTATTCATGGCCTCGACCGCCAACGCCACGGAACTCATGTTATCGCTGGAACGCTCCGAGGCCCCCAGCACGCCGCTCATGCCGGAGGACAACGCTCCCGCCGAGTTGGCCACGGTGCCGAGGCTGGCACTCGCCTCTTCGGCAGCCGCCGAAATCGTCCCCATGTTGACGTTGATCTCCTGGGCGGAACAGAGCACTTCGTTCATGTAACCGGCCATGGCGTGAACCGCCCGATCCACACCGGACATATCGCCATCCAGTTGAACGCCGAAATGTTTCCCTTTTTCTCCCTTGTCCCGCAGTTCATCCGCCCCCTGGGCCAACGCATCGGCGACCCTTCTGAGTTCCGACGCGCTGCCGGTCAACTGATCCGAATGCTCCACGATTCCGGACATCAACACGCGCAAGCGATCCACCATGGTCTGCATGGCGTAGAACAGGACACCCAACTCATCCTGTCTGCCATGTTTCATCTGCACGGTCAGATCCCCGTCGGCCAGACGACGGGTCACGGCCACCACCTGACTCACCGGCACCAGCACCAACAGATGGATCATGGCGAACAACCCGACGCTGATGGCCAGACTCACCGCCAACACCAGCAAGAATTGACGCCAGATGGTGGCCGAAGAGTCGGCGATCAGGGCGGTGACATCATGAAGCACCAGAACGGCACCGATCTCCTGACCGCTGAAATCCTTCAAGGGGATAC
>JADGBU010000200.1:2294-2827 GCA_015231295.1 Magnetococcales bacterium
GAGGCCATCCATCTTCTGCCCGCGAACGGGATCATCTTTCCGGATTCGCCGATGGCGGCACAGGTTGGCATGGAACGGATCGACGGATCGGAGAAATCATAATAGATCATGCCATTGGCCACCACATCGCTCTTTTCGTCCGCGAACCGCTTGGCGGCGCGGAACACCGGTTCCTGAATGCCGATGGCAAATTCCAGTCCCGTGGTCTTGCGGGCGACGGCGAAGATATCCGCCAGACTCCCCCCGAGTTCCACCGTACCGATGTGCTCATCCTTGTGGGAAACCGGATAGACCACCCGCAATCCTGGTCCGGCGCGTCCCACCTCCAGGCCGACCACCGGCTTGCGGGTCTGATTGGCCACCACCACGGTTTTGCGGAACGCCGAAAGATCATCCCCGAACTGTTCCGGCTTGTGGGCGCGGAGAAAACTGGTCGCAGGCGACAGATGAAATTGAAATTGATCGATTTTATAATGCGGTTCCAGACGTTGTTTATAGAAGGGAGCGGTCATTTTCGCCAAGCCATCCCGATC
>JADGBU010000200.1:2887-5510 GCA_015231295.1 Magnetococcales bacterium
GCCAGGGAGAGATCCACGCCACGGGTCTCGATCTGATGCGCCACGATATCTCCGAAGGTACGGGCACTCTCCCCGGCATGATGAACCAAAGCTTCATGAGCCTCCTGGTGGTCGAGATAACTCAAGATGCCACCCATCGACAGCATTGAACAAACGATCACTAACATAATTTTGAAGCGTAAACCATGACGCCAATCCATCTGTTCCCCCCTCCCGAATCAACACACCCGGCTTGCAGACGTGTCAGAATATGGACCCACAACGCAGCAGTCAACCATGTTAACATGAAAAATCAATGCCAAAAAAGCCATATTCTTTTAAATTCAGCACCCCTGCCGTTTCCAATAGTCATAAGGAAAATCGATCGTTGATAAACATCCGCACAAAAACTGTTCAAGAATTCATGAAAGATTCAGGAAAGCAGGCTATACTCCCCAAACAGTCACTCTCATCCACCCCCTTCGCCGAGCGATTGTTCGGCTCCTTTTTGCCTCAACCAAGGAGAAAACGTTTCATGCCGTCCTCATGGATGCCGGGAAACCGGTTGATCCCCCCTCTGTTTACCCAATTGCGCGGTTATCAACTTTCCTGGATCAAGGGAGACATGGTGGGTGGACTTTCCGCCTGCGTGGTGATGATCCCGTCGGTGCTGGCCTACGCCGAACTGGTCCACATGCCGCCGATCTCCGGCATCTACGCCGCCCTGGCGGCGGCGATCGGCTATGCGATCTTCTCCTCCTCGCGCCAGGTGATCGCCGGACCCGATGCCGCCATCGGACTGCTCGCCGGAGCGGCCATTCTGCCCCTCACCTCCTCCGACCCGGGCCGGACCGCCATGCTGGCCGCCACCCTGGGCATTCTGTCCGGGATCATTCTCATGTTGGCCGCCCGTCTGCGGGTGGGTGCCATCGCCGATTTTCTCTCCCGTCCGGTTCTGGTGGGCTATCTCAACGGAGCCTCCCTGATCCTCGCCTCGACCCAGATGGGCAAACTGTTTGCCATCAAGACGCAGGGCGAAGATTTCTTTCCGATCCTCTGGCAGATCATCTCCGGATTGCCCAACACCCACGCGCCCACCCTGATGCTCGGCATCGCCCTGATTCTCTTCATGATCGTCCTGGCTCGCGCCTTTCCTTCGATCCCCGGCGCGCTGGCGGTGTCGATGGTGGCCATTCTGATCACCCGGTGGCTCGGACTGCACGAAATGGGCATCACGCTGGTGGGTCAGGTGCCCACCGGAGCCCCGGATTTCGTGCTCCCCACCATGCTTTGGACCGATATTCCCGCGTTGGCTCCGGCGGCTTTGGCGATCGCGTTTCTGGCCTTTTCCGATGGCATTCTGCTGGCTCAGGCCTTCGCCGACAAAAACCGCTACGAGATTCATCCCAACCGGGAGTTGACCGCACTGGGCATCGCCAACATCAGTGCGGGAATCTTTCAGGGATTTCCGGTATCCGCCAGCCAGTCCCGGACCTCGATCGTCGATTCGGCGGGGGGCAAGACCCAACTGGCGCAACTGATCGCGGCAGGCGGTCTGCTGCTGTTCCTGAACTTCGGCACCGATCTGCTGATGTTTCTGCCCAAGGTGGCCCTGGCCGCCATTCTGATCGTCACCGCCCTGGGCATGCTGGAAATCCGCGCCTTGCGGGATCTCTATCGCATGGATCGCTTCGAGGGGTTCATGTCGGTGGCCGTGACCCTGGCGATCCTGGTGGCGGGCGTGGTGCCTGGCATCATTCTCGGATTGTTGATTTCGCTCATCGGCATCATCGTGGAGATCTCCCGACCGGGAGACGCCATTCTGCATCGACTCGGGCCGGGGCAGAAACATCACGATTTCGGCTCCGAAATTCCTGCCGAAGCGGTTCCGATTCCCGGTCTGCTGGTCTATCGGCTCTACGCGCCGCTGATCTTCGCCAATGCCCGACATGTCACCAACCGACTGCGCCAACTGGTGGCCTCCGCCGATCCGCCCCTGCAGTGGATCATCCTCGACGCCCAAGCCATCACCGATATGGATATCACCGCCGGACAACGTTTCGCCGAACTGCTCCGGGAGATGCAGGAAAAGGGCATCGAGATCAAAATCGCCGATGCGCCCCATCCCCTGCGCGTCCAGTTGGGCAAGGTCGGCATTTCGGAGACTCTGGGCAATCATCCATTTCACGTCTCGGTCAAGAAGGCGGTCGAGGCGTTCGAGACGCTCCATCAACCTTTGCAGGAGATCAGCCTGTTGGTCCAGGAGGACGCGTTGCATGAGACCTACCGCCTGAATTTCCGTCGCGAAGGCTCCAACATGACCATCTCCTGCACCTGCGAATCCGAAACTCAGGAACCGATCTGTACCCATCTGTTCGCGGTGCTGACCGGTGCGATGCAATCCCTGAATCTGCTGGAGGGCACGCCCGAAGAGGTGGAACGCATCTCCCGCATGATGGAAGGCACCGACGTCGAACAGGCCTTGCAGCGGTTGGTCGCTGCGGACGAGGAGCTTCACAGCGCGCAAAAAGAGTTCCATCGGGCCAAAGAGGATCTCCGCAAATCGGCCAACGACTGAGCCGACACACCCCATTGGGGTCCAGGGGCCATTGGCCCCTGGTGGGGTCCAGGGGCGAAGCCCTTG
>JADGBU010000201.1:0-457 GCA_015231295.1 Magnetococcales bacterium
CACGCCGCTGGTGTTGACGCCCACCACCTTGTCCAGCATGGCCTGGGCGCGATCTTCGAGGGATTTTTCCACCTGACGCTGCAAACCCAGGCTCTCTTCGGCGGGCATGCGGCCATCGGCGGTGGGGCTGCGTCCACCGGCGATCAGATTGCCTTTATGGTCGAGCAGGGTGACATCCGACTCTTCCAGCCCTTCCACCGCCGACGCCACCAGATGGGCGATCCCTTCGATCTGTTTGCTGGTCAGGGGACTGGAAAGCTCCATCACCACCGAGGCGGTGGCCTTCTTGTCCTCGGAGACGAACAGCGATTTCTTGGGCAACACCAGATGGACCCGCGCCTTGCTCACCACATCGAGACTTTCGATGGTCCGGGCCAGCTCCCCCTGCAGACCGCGCTGAAAGTTCATGCGTTGCAGAAAGTCGGTCATGCCCACCAGATTGGTCTTGTCGAAAATC
>JADGBU010000201.1:775-5503 GCA_015231295.1 Magnetococcales bacterium
TCCGCTGGTGCCTCGGAGCGGGCAGCCATCGCGCTCGTCGCCTCTGCCATGATCTGATATCCTTACTCAATGAAATGACGGCCCAACCATGCGCCAAAAAGCCAGCACTCCGACATCAAGCCGGCATGCTCATGATTTCGCGGTAGACATCCAGAGCCTTGTTGCGCACCTGCATCAGCAGTCGCATGTGCAACTCGGCCTTGGAGCCGGCGATCTGGGCTTCGTGGATGCTGACTCCGGCATTGCCGAGCAGAGCCTTGTCGCTCAAATCTTTGGCTTCTTTGGTCATTTTGTCGGTCTCCTTGATCTGGCGCGCCAGGGTCACGGAAAAATCCTCCCATCCACCCGCCCCATCGCCGCCCATCACGGCGGGGGTGGAGAGATTGAGCGACGGCAAAGGCGAAGGTCCAACCGGATTGATCGACATGATGCGTTCTCCCTGACTCTACAGATTCTGCTTAACGACCGATCTCCAACGCTTTCATGGCCATGGCCTTGGAAGCGTTGAGAACCGTGACATTGGATTCATAAGCGCGGCTGGCGGCCATCATGTTGACCATCTCCGCGACCGGATCGACATTCGGCATGGCCACATATCCTTCGGCGTTGGCGTCGGGATGGGACGGATCGTATTGCATCCGGGGTGGCCGTTCATCCACCTGGATCCGCTCCACGGCCACGCCCGTGGTGGCGGCCCGCTGTTCGCGACTGAGCATCTCGTCGAACGGCTTGGAGGAAAAGACCGGATCCTTGCGCCGATAGGGTCCGCCTTCTGCGGTACGGGTGGTCTGGGCATTGGCGAGATTCTCGGCAATGATGTTCAGACGCAACCTTTGTGCCGATAATCCCGACGAGGTGACGCGAAACGAAGTCAAGAAATCATCCATGACGGTTCTCCTGGCGTGAATGTCTACGATACCGATCCGTTCTCGTTTGGGTCATCATTGGGAGGTGCTGCCCTGAATGACCATGCGCATTTGCGTGATCTGGCTGTTCATGGATTGCGCCGCGTAGTTGTAGAGCAGTTGATTGGCACTTTGACGGGCCATCTCCTGTTCGAGATCGACGCTGTTCTGATCCCCTTTGGGGATGGGGGTTTCGATCTCCTGAAGCTCCCCTTCCACCGGCATCTGCAGCGAGACGGGCATATGGTGACGGGAGCTGCGGGCCATGGGCAGTTCGTCGCCCAGGGGCATGGAGTCGCGCAACACGTCTTCGAACTCCAGACGCCGCGCCTTGTAGCCAGGGGTATCGACATTGGCGATGTTGGAGGCGATGATCTCCTGCCGCCGATGCCGCAGATTCATCAGATTGGCCTTGAAGGCCCCATCGCTACCCAGCAACCCGAAATCGGCCATGCTCGTGCTCCTTGATGTCAACTCATTGACGTAACGTGAACGACGATTTCACGCACATCACTAGGGAGCATAAATCATGCCGATCGTTCGAATTCTTTCGGAAACCGCGCGCCCGGATCCAGACCGCCACCGGAATTTGCCAGAATTGCGCCGAAACGGCGCGAAAACGCACCGGGAAATGCCATCGCCGGTGGTCGAATCAATCACGCGGCCACGACCGTTCCCGTCCCTTCCCTGCGCTCACCGCCCCGCCGCCGCGAACTCCCGCAACACCTCCAGCAACCGCTTCTTGGCGATGGGCTTGGAAAGGTAATAGTCACATCCGGCGGCCATGGCCTCGGAGGAGGCCTCCTGCATGGCGTGAGCGGTCAGGGCGACCACCGGCGTCGGCAGCACCCCCTGCTCCTTCTCCCAGGCGCGAATGCGCCGGGTGGCCGCATAACCATCCAGAACCGGCATCTGGATATCCATCAACACGATGTCGAAGTGCCCTTGCTGAAATTTTTCGCAAGCCAGCGCGCCATTGTCGGCGAACTCCAGACGATGGGGACTGTTTTTCAAGAACGCCTTGATCAAAATGCGATTGTCCTCGGAATCCTCGGCCATCAGGATCGACAGTCCCCGCTCCTCCCCCTCGTGGACGACCGAAGCATCCCGGACGCCGTGACGGATCACGGAGGTCAAAACCAACGGGGCGTCGGGGTCGGCGACCGGCAGCGACAGCGTGAAATGGAACCGGCTCCCCTGACCCACCACGCTTTCCACGCCGATGGTGCCACCCATATGCTCCACCAGCAACGCGCAGATGGACAGCCCCAGACCGGTGCCCCCGTACTGACGGGTGGTGGAAAGATCCGCCTGTCGGAACGGCTGAAAGATGGTCGCCAGCTTCTCTTCCGGAATGCCGATGCCGGTATCGGCGATCTCGAAGGCGATCCGTCCTCCTCCCGCCGAGGTCACGGTGAGGGCCACCTCCCCCTCGCGGGTGAACTTGACCGCGTTGCCCAACAGATTCAACAAAATCTGCCGCAGCCGGTTGGGATCCCCGGAGACATGCCGGGGCAAGGCGACATCGACCGTCCGGCTGAGCCGGATCCCCCGCTCCCGCGCCGGAATGGCCAGAATCTCCGCCGCTCCGGCGATCAGGGCGGGCAGATCGAAGCAGGAGCGCTCCAGATCGAACTGTCCGGCCTCGATCTTGGAAAAGTCCAGGACATCGTTGACCAGGGCCAACAGGGATTCACTCGCCTTGCGGGCCATCTCCAGATAGCGACGCTGTTCCGGGGTGGCATCGGCCTCGATCAGCAGTTCGTTGACCCCGAGAATGGCGTTGAGCGGCGTGCGAATCTCATGGCTCATGTGGGCCAGGAAGGTCGATTTGGCCCGATTGCCCGATTCGGCAGCGGCTCTGGCCCGTTCCGCCTCCTCGCGGGCGGCGTTGAGATCCGCCGTCCGGGCACGGATTTCCCGCTCCAGGGCATCGCGGCTCCGTTTCAGTTCGAGATGGGTCAGCACCCGACGCTTGACGATCTCTCCCTGGAACGGCTTGGTGATGTAATCCACCCCGCCGAGACGGAAACCCTCGCTTTCGTCCGCCACCTGCTTCTTGGCGGTGACGAAAATCACCGGAATGTCCCGAGTGCGGGGATTCTCCCGCAACTGACGGCACACCTCATAGCCATTCATCTCCGGCATCATGATGTCCAAGAGGATGAGATCCGGCGGTTCCCGGGAGAGCGCGGCCCGCAGAGCCTGGGGACCGCTCAGGGCCACCAGGCGATGATGCTCGATCAGCAACTCCTTCAGCAGATCGACATTGCTCGGCTGATCATCGACGATCAACACCCGGCTGATCGGAACCGTCTCCGCCGGAGGCGACATCGGCGCAAGCTCCAGTCCGAAGGCGCGGGCCAGCGCATGGGTCAACTCCTCCGCCTCCTGGAAATGATAGGCTTCGATCTGCCGCGACAACTCCTGAAACGAAAAAAAGGCTTCGGTGGACTGCAACATCTGTCCCAGAGAGGAGAGCCAGGGTTCCACCTCAATGCTGAAGTTCATCAACCGGTCGAGCAACAGGGCGAGCAATCGATGCAACTCCTCCCCATCCACCCCGACGCACTCCCCCTTGAGCCGTCCCTCTTCCGATGCGGCGGGGGCCAGTCCCACCCCGAGCCCGATCAGAATCACCCGCATCCGCTGGGCAGAGCCGCCTGACGCAACACCGCCTCGCCGGAGGTCAACGCCCCTTCCAGGGCTTCGGCGGACTCGGCCAAAGAGATCATGCCCAGATTGCGCGCCGCCGCTTTCAGGCTGTGGAGCATCGGCACGCACTCCAGAAACGCCCCGGCTGCGAACCGGCTGCGGATCCACTCGCCGATCCCTTCGTAATCCCGACGGAACCGCACCAGCAGACGACGATACAATCCCCGATTGCCGCCGATCCGTTCCAGTCCCAGCATCAGATCCAGACCGGAAATGCGTCCCAGAACATGATCCTGCCGGGGAAAGCCTTCCGGCTCCTCCCCGTGGACATAAGGCGTGATCCATTTGGTCAACAGGCCGTGGAGCCGTTCGGCGCGGGGGGGCAGCTCCAGATGATCCCGCATGCCCGCGTCCAGACAGTGTTTCTTCTCCTCCCATCCGGCGTGGGAGAGCAGCGCGATGATCGGCAACTCGCGACATCCGGGCAGTTCCCGGATTTTTTGCGCGCTCGAAGCACCGCCAAGCTCCGGCAGATGATAGTCCAGCAACACCGCGTCGAACGGATAACGCGCCGCCATCTCCAACGCCGTGGCCGCGTCCCCGGCCAACTCCACCACCACGCCCACCCGTTCCAGCAGTTCGCGGATGATTCTCGGAGTCACATCCCCGGCCTGGGCCAACAGCACCCGCGCGCCGCCGATGCGGGCTCCGGTCTCCTCCTCCTGACCCAACAATTTTTCCCGTCGCCGATCCAACTGACCGGCGTCGAACTCCTCCCCTTCCGACAACCCCCGGATCAGCCGGGAGCGGGTCACGGGCTTGTCGATGAAACCATCCATGCCGGATTTTTCCATCCGGCTGATCGCTTCGCTTACTCCGAACGGGGCCAGCAGCAGAATCACCGGTCGCTGCGGTCGTGGCAGGGGGGACTCCAGCGCGGCCCGCATCTCCACGGCGGTGGCATCCCCATCCATGCCGGGCATGCGCCAGTCGAGCAGCACCCGCGAAAAGGGCGGACCGTCTCCGCCGGTGTTGCAGGCCAGCAGGCGCGCCACCGCCTCGGCTCCCGACGACACCAGCTCCGGCTCCAGATACAGATCCTGGAGCAATCCCTCCAGAGAGGCCCGCACCCCGGGGTTGTCGTCGGCCACCAGAATCCGCTCGCCCC
>JADGBU010000202.1 GCA_015231295.1 Magnetococcales bacterium
GATATTTCAACACCGACGGGAAAGTCCCGGAAAAACGCAACACCCAGGTGTGTTGATAGACCGAAGCCCCCTCCTCCTCTGCCAGCAGATTGCGCGGCGGTTGGGCCTCCAGAGAGACCAGAGAGAGCCCGCTCTCCGTGTCGAGCCAGCCTTTCAGAGCCTGTACCATTTCGGCGGGCGAAATCATGCCGTGCATGCCCGCTCCCAATTGCCGGTCCAGGGTGGCCATCTCCTGTTTGAGGCTCTCCACCCGCGCCTGCGCCGCCTGATCGGGATTGGTCTCCTTGCGCGCCAACACCTCCTGCTCCAGGGACAACATCTCCCGGATGCCCCCTTCCACCTGGACGCGCTGTTTGCGCAACTGGATCTGCTCTTTGCGGAACGGCTCCCACACCCCCTGAAACCAACCGGCACCGAGCACCACCACCAGCATGACCACCAACTGCCCCCGCTCCCGCCGGGAGAGACGATCCACCTTGGCCAGCAGTTGTTCCCACTGTTTTTTCAGAGCCCCGGCACCGGATTTCATGGTTTGGCCCCTTTTTTTTGAGCGGATTTTTTCTCTCCTTTCGAATCGTTTTGATTGAAAGGATCTCCCGCCCGCTGCATATCCTTCCGGGACTCTTCGATATCCTGTCTGGCCTTCTGCAACACCTTGGGCTCTTGCGACGCTTCCCAGAACCGTTCGATCTCCTGATCGGTTTCGGTGCTGATGCGGAATTTCAACAGATTCTCCCCCTCCTCGGCCTGAGAGACCCGCAACTGGCCGAAATTTCTCTCCTGAAAGAGCGGACGCCCGGTGATCGCCTGAATCCATTGCGGAATCCGTTCGGAGCCGCCGCGATTGGCCGAGCCTTCGATCAGCAGATGTTTGCCGCCCTCGAACACCCCGATGCCGGTCAACCACACCCCTTCGGTATGGGCCAGGGCCAATTCGCGGAAAATGGATGCAAAACCCGTCACGTTGCCGATCTCACCCTTGCCGAGCAATGCCAGCATACGATTTTTACGCGACTTTTCCCGTTCCAGTTGCGTGACGGTCCGGTTCAACGCCTCGGAAGGCGCACGCACCGGATAACGGACCGACAGCTCCGCCACCCGTGTCGTGGCGGCCTCCTTGTTTTTCTGCAGGGTGGCGATTGCGCTCCGTTCGGCGGACAATCGCCACTGCATCAAGCCGCTGACCACCACCAGCAATCCCAGCAGGCCCGCCGCGAACAGCACGATGCTCCGCGCCGCCAGAAAATCAAAGCGCGGACGAAACGCCTCGTGATAAAAATTGACCCGTTGCGGCATCATGATTCGTCGTCACTCCGGTGCCGGCAGGCTCCCATGGCCGCTCCGATGGCGGGCAGTGCCCGGGCCAACGCCACTTCCGACCACCCCTCGGGCATTTCCAGGCTCTCCGACAAGGGCAGATAGCGCACCCGCATGCCCAACCTCTGGGCCAGAGCCTGTCTGACCCCCTCGATGACCTGCGGAAACGGCGCGATATACAGACTCGACGCCGGAGCCTGACTGAAATGACTCTCGAAATAATCCATGGTCCGTTGGACCTCCAACGCCACCCGATCCATGTAGGGTGCCCGATCGACTCCGGAGCCATCCGCGTCCAGAGAGGCCATCAGGCTCTCCAGACCGCTTTCGATGCGTCGGGCCAGATAAAACCGACCACTCTTGATCATCATCACCTGCCCGCTTTTGGCTTCCAGATGGAGCAGAGCCACCCCTTCCGCGACATCTTCGAGGGTCCGGGTGAAGTTGAGCAGAGCCAACTCCTGGATATCCAAAGCGATCGGATCGACGCCCGCGTCGTGAAACAACTGAAGATGACGCCGCACCTCGTTTTCCTTGGCCGCCGCCACATAAATGCGTCCCGAGTCGGCGTCGCTGGAGCCGGTGCCGGGCATGTCGAACACCTCCAACACCGCCTGAGTCACGGGAAAGGTGATCTGATCCTTGATGCGCCACTTCATGGTGGCCGCCCACTCTTCGCGGGGCACATCCGGAGCCTCGGCGGGCAACAGGACATAGGCCCCCCGATCCAGCACTCCGACGAAGGGAGTCTTTCCCAATTGATGGGCCTTGATCAGACCCTGGGCCACCCGTCCCGGCGACTCTCCCTTGCCGACCTCCTTGAACACACCGACCGCCACCCGGCTGCGTCCCGCCTCGCCCGGCACCAGATGCACCAGACCCACCCCCTCGGCGGTGGCGTACAACGCGGCCATGCCTTGAGGCGACCTCTTCGCCAGACGCTCCCGCAGACGGGTCAACCAGGCCTGGGGATTCAGCTCCGGCAGGGCGAACTTCCGGCTGCCCAGCTTGCTCAGGAGGTGCTGAACTCCCGTCGTGGAGAGTGGTTCCATGAATGATGACCGCACCCTAATAGACGGTGATCGATCCGGTGACATTGACGCTGGTACAAGTGATGCTGCCGGAATCGGTGCTGGATCCCCGCCCCGTCACCAGAGCCACGAAATGCGCCACCCCGGAGTCATCCGTGCGTACCGTCAGCCGGTCGCTGCCTGTGGTGGGGGTAGTGGCCGCCGATTCCGCCAGTTCGATGAGGACCGTTTCCGAATTGTTGTTGAACCGGGAACACTCCACCGCAAGATCCGGAACCGGAATCAGACCACTATCCTTCACGCTCACGGTAAACGATTCGACGATCTGTCCGCTGTCCGACCCGCTGATCTTCAGAGGAAAAGTCGTCACCGTGACCGGAGCCGCAAACGTGAAACAGAATTTCCCTTTCGTGACCAGATTGATGCCGCTGGCATCGACTTCGTTCGTGTCGTTCACCGAGGCGACGATCATCACCTGTCCCGATTGATTTGGAAAACGGGCCGCATCCACCGTGGTGATTCCATAGGCTCCGCTCGACTCGTAGCCGAGACAGCCCAATTGCAACACATCGCTGTTGGCCGGATAGGTGACGCGAATCGGGGCCACGCCGCCAGTGGTGGTGGCCACACCCGTGGTCAAAAACGCCGGATCGCACCCGTCCTGACTGGAATAACCGTGAATCGCCCCACCACGCAACGACGCGCCGACATAATATCTCAAGTTGGAGGCCGATTGGGAGTAGGTTTCGTTGACCAGCAACTGAGCGGTCAACGAGGGCCAGCCATTGACGAAACGTCGCCGATCCGCCGCCGTGTCGATTTTTTCGATCAACACCTGATCGCCGGGTTGAATTTTTCTCCCGATGCCGCTGTTGTCGAAATATTTGACCGCAGTGAAATCTGCCGAGGCGTCCGACAAATACAGACCATCGATGCTGCCCGCCGCTCCGGAGGCCAAAACCGCATCGATCATGCTCAACGAGATTGCGGTGCCATCGGGAACCGCGTTGCCGTAGCGATCCATCACCAACGCCGAACCCAGACGACAATAGGTTCCGCCGCGTCCATACTCCTTCATGTTGACGATGCCATCCTGAATCGCCTCGGACAGGGCGATGCTGTGCGGATGTCCGGAGGCGATCGCCACCAGGGGAGAAACCGCGCTGGCCAATACCGATCCGTTCACGTCGAGGGCATCGACCTGAAATTCCACGATGCCGGGACGGATGCCCGCCGTCAGCATGATCGTGGCCGAACCGCTGCTGGTGCGCACCTGAATGGCGTTGTTGCTGTCGCTGCTGGTTTTGGTCTCTTCGGCACCGTTCGCGTTTCGTCCGGTTCCGGCGATAGTCTCTCCGGCATGGGGGCGGCTCCGCAAGGTGACGCGCAAATTGTTCATCGTGTTCGCATAACCGAGGGTGGTTTCGTCGATGGCATCGCCCACATCATCCCGAACCTGAATCGTGACGCTGACATTCTCCGTCCGGCCCACGCCACGCACAAAAATCTGCTGCTGCCCGGCGGACATCTGAATCGAGTTGGGCTTGCCGCCGGTGGAAGAGGCTCCACCCATGTTGAAACCCAACGATAAAAAGCCATACTCCACGATCTGGAGCGTGGCGTTGAGGGAGTTGGTGGCGGAGGCGACCAGCGTAAAGGTGGCGCGCCCGGATACCGTGGAGCTGACCGAATTGCCCTGAACCGTCCCGGCACTGTGGAGCAGCGTGACCGTGGTTTCATCGGCCACCGGATTGTCGTGGGCATCCCGCAGCACCACCGTCACCGTGGCGGTCGAAACCCCATCGGCGGGCAGATTGCGGGGATTCATATCGATCCGGGAGTTGGCGGCGGTGGGCGGTCCCGGCGTGAACTGAATCGTTTTCATGGCGATCTTGCCCCCCAGCGAGGCGGAAACCACCGCGTTCGCGGTCTGACAGCGGGGAGTCAGAAAAAGATAGGCCATGCCATTGGCATCGGTGATCTTGTCTGCGGCGGTGGTGACGGTGGTGGCATCGTCGCACAGATCGGCTTCGCTCCCCAGGGTTCCCGCCGTGGTGGAAAAGTGAACCAATCCCCCCACCAAAGCCTGACCATCCCGACGGGTGGCCCGAACCTGAACCAATACCCGACTGCTCCCGTTGGCCAGAACCGAATCGGCTCCGGTGGTGATTTCGAAGGTGTCGATGCGGGCGGCGTCGATGAGATTCTTGGTCTCCTGGAGGTGGGTGTTCACGGCACCCGCCGAGGCCAGCGTGCTGCCGGATGGAAGCGCGCTGGCACTGATCAGACGGTTGACCAGCGCGGTGGCGCGGGTGTCGAACTCATCCAGGGGCAGCTCGTGGAGCGTCACCGTTTCGCTGGCCAAAGCGGAGCGCGTCGCCGCGCCGACCCGCAAAATGCCACTGGTGGTGGAGGTGTTGATGCTGCTCAGAAAACGATAGAGATTGATCGCCCGGTTTCCGGCTTCGGGGTCGGAAGAGGAGACCAGATCATGGACATTCATGCTGTAGGCTCCCAGATTGACCGAAGGGGTCACGGAGCCGAGTACCACCCCACCCACGGAGAAGGTCACGGGACTGACGGCAGAGCCATCGCTCACAAACTGAAACCGTCCCTCCGAATCGGTTTCGCCTTCCTTGATCACCCCGGCGAGTTCCGCCCGATAGTGAACCCCGACCACCTTGGAACCCTGAAAGGTGCCATAATAGGTCGTCGTCGTGGTGGTCGTGGTGGTGGACGAAGAAGAAGAGCCACTGCCACTCTGACTCCCCGAACCACCCCCGCCGCAGGCATACATCAACAGACCCAGCAGACAGATTCCGACAATCCGCACTCCCGTTTTCATCACCCGCCACCTCGAACCTCAAAAGCCATGGGAAAAACGCTTCGAACCCCATGCAAATTCCGGACCGCATAACCTTTTCGGGACAACCTGCCGTTTAATTGCAGTGCGATGGATTTTTCGGGTGGCATCGATACGGTTTTGATGTCATATTGACTCTTCATGTGGCCGGTTTTCGTCTCGACCGGCCCCGTTGTCACGTCCCATTCATTTTCCTCGCGAAGAGAACATAATCACCATGGCCAATGTCATCATCTTGGGTGCCCAGTGGGGCGACGAAGGCAAAGGCAAGATGGTCGATCTTCTCAC
>JADGBU010000203.1 GCA_015231295.1 Magnetococcales bacterium
CGGCATCCGTTTGGATCCGCGCCGCTGTTCCAGGAGATCGTCCGGAAGGGAGAGGGACGACAGCGGTGGGCATCACTCCCGAAAGGTCCGCTCGTGAACACGTCGATTGTTGCCCAGCGACAAGGGAATGCAACAGGAGCGCGACGATTGGCGAGGCACGGCATCCAGCGTCGGGACCGCATAGACCACCTTTTCCGCCTCGCACAAAATGACGCCGCCCAAAGGCGCGAACCAGCGCATACCGGCCTTTTCCCAGGCCGAGGCGGCGGCGAGCCAACGTTTGCCTTCCAGAGGCGGCATGAACAGGGCATAACAGGATTGCCGGGAATGAAACAAAGACTCCTCCAGGGTGGCGCGAAGCTGTCCCGGAGAAAAAGGACGACCCCAGCCAAAGGGAGTGGCATCCCGTCTGGCCCACCATCCGCCCCGGTTGGGAACCATCACCAGCACCCGGCCTCCGGGCACCAGCACCCGCCAGGTTTCCCGCAGGGTGGCGCGCGGAGATTGCACCCCTTCGAGCAAATGGGTCATGATCACCCGATCGAAGGATTCGTCGGGAAAGGGCAAGGCGTCGGGACGCACCTGGGCGATCCGGTTGCGCGCCCCCCGGGGCCAGGGTGCCACCCCCATTTCGGCGGGAGACACCCCAAGCACCGAACCGATCCAGGGACACAGAGCCTCCAGATAGGGATGCGGAAAACCGAAACCCAAAGTCCGCTCCGAAGGGTTGGCCACCAGCCAGCGCGCCATGGCCTCTCCGACCATCCGGGAGGCGGTGCGCCCCAGGGGGGTGCCGTACCAGCTCTGCAGTCCGCTCGCTTCCAAGATCATCCTTATGGATACCCTTTCAATCTGAAGGAGAAATCATTATGCCTCAACCCATCCCCCGCGTCGAGCCTGTCCTGGCGGGTCGGGACAACATCCTCTGGATGATCGCCACCGCACCCGATCGCTATGCGGTGGTGGATCCTGGCGAGGCCGATCCGGTGAGTCGGTTTCTCGCCCGGAGCGGAGCCACGCTCTCCCATCTGCTGATCACCCATCATCACGGGGATCACATTGGCGGCGTGGAGTTATTGCGTCAGCGTCACGGCGGGCAGGTGGTGGGATCGAAGGCCGATGCCCATCGTCTGCCGCCACTCGATCAGGCGGTGGAGGATGGCTCCCGCATCCCCCTCGCCGAAGGGATGATCGCCGAAGTGATGAGCGTGCCGGGGCATACGCTGGGACATGTAGCCTATCGGGTGGGAGAGGCGCTCTTTTCCGGCGACACCCTGTTCGGCTTCGGTTGCGGACGGCTCTTCGAGGGCACCCCGGCCCAGATGTGGCATTCGCTCTGCCGGCTCCGCGCGCTGCCCGACGACACCCGCCTCTTCGCCGGTCACGAATACACCCTGGCCAATCTCGATTTCGTCATCGATCTGGATCCCGACCAAAGCGAAACGCGCCGACTGCGTGAATCGTTCATCGCGCTCGCCGATGCGGGTCGGCTCACCCTGCCCCATCCCCTGCTCCTGGAAAAACGGCACAATCCATTCCTGCGGGCCGACGATCCCGCCCTGGCGGCCCGTCTGGGTCTGAGCGGCCAGAGTCCGACTCAGGTATTCGCCGCCATACGAGAGCGCAGAAACCGCTATTGACCATCACCGCAACCATCTCCCCTCAAAATCAGCATATAAGGTTTATCACCCTGGTATTCCAATGAAAATCTTGCAACCATTTCAACAGTGATTGCACGACCGATCCAGATACCCTATTACTGAAACGGAAGCCATTCGGCAACAAGAGCCACAATCACGCGCCATCCGGCTCACGCGGGACGGAAACGCACTCAAGAGGGGGGAAAACTCATGAGTTTGATAGACAAATTGCACAACCTGACCATCGGCAGCAAAGTGGGGGCCGGCTTCGGTCTGGTTGGCGTCATGTTCCTGGGGGTCATCGGGCTGAATCAGAGCACTCTGACCCAATCCCTGGATCGTTTCAAGGTCGATGTCCTGGAACGCGCCGAAGCGGAAAAATCCAACGCCTTGCAGGTCAACATTCTGATGCTGCAAGCCCGTCGGGCCGAAAAGGATTTTCTGCTGCGCAAGGAGACCAAACATCTCGACGCGGTGGCCAAGAGTGTCGAGATGATCCGTCAAACCACCGAAAGCATGCTCCAGACGGCCACCAAGAATCAGGACGCCGAAAGTGCCCGACTGGACACGGAGATCCTGAAACGAACCGAAGAGTATTTTTCCAGTTTTCGCAGCGTCGCCGCCAAAGAGACCGAAAAGGGACTCGATGCCAAATCCGGGCTGCAAGGGGCCTTTCGGGAAGCGGCCCACACCATGGAAAAACAGATTCTGCGCTACGACACCGAAGAGATCTACCTGATACTGCTGCAAATGCGACGGGCGGAAAAGGATTTTCTGCTGCGCAAGGAGGCGAAATATCAGCAACAGGTGACGCAGCAGGTCAAACGGTTTCTCGAACATGTGACCACCTCCACCCTGTCGGACGACCTCAAGAAAACGTTGTCCGAAAAGGCCGAGTTGTACCAGAACAGCTTCCAGACCGCCTCCGCGCAACTGCTGGCCGGGAAAGGGGATGGTTCGGGCAGTTATCGGGAACTGGCCCACGAGATCGAAACCGCCTTGCAGAGCCGTTACGTTCCCGGTCTGGGGCGGCTCTATCTGGAGTTGCGCAAGGACGAGAAAGATTATCAACTGCGCGGCGAAGCGAAATACATCGCTCAGATCGACAAGCGGTTGACGACCATCGCGCAGCAATGGAAAGAGTCCGCCCTGCCGGACGAAGAGAAGAAAATTCTCGCCGATGCGATGAAAGCCTACCATCACGCCTTCTCCGCCCTGGTGGAAAAGGACAAAGAGATCGCCACGGTCATGGAAACCATGCGGGCCGCGACTCATGCCATGGAACCGCTCATCGCCGATCTGGTGAAGGAGGCCAGCGGCGACATGACCGAAACCGCCAATGAAACCAATCACGACGCGCGCCAAAGTGCCACTTTGGCCCTGACCATCAGCCTGATCATTCTGGTCATCGGCGTGCTGCTCGCCTGGATCATCGGTCGCGCCATCTCGACGCCGGTGCGCGCGCTGCAACGCATGACCGAAACCTTTGGTCAGGGGGATCTGACCGTCACCACCGACATTCGTCAAACCGACGAGGTGGGATTGATGGCCGCTTCGCTTGCGGGCACCGTCACCCGGTTGCAAGAGGTGATCGGCCAGGTCAAACTCGCCTCCATCGAAGTGGCCCAGGGCAGTCAGCAGCTTTCGGACGCGGCCCAGGGGCTCTCCCAATCCTCCACCGAACAGGCGGCGGCCATCGAAGAGACCTCCGCCGCCATGGAAGAGATGACCGCCAGCATCCGGGTCAACCACGATCACGCCCAAACCACCGAAGCCATCTCCCAACAGGCGGCCAAGGATGCGGTGGAAACCGGCAAGGCGGTGATCGACGCCGTGCAGGCGATGAACCAGATCGCCGAAAAAATTTCCATCATCGAAGAAATTTCCCGTCAGACCAATCTGTTGGCACTCAACGCGGCCATCGAGGCGGCGCGGGCCGGAGAACATGGCAAAGGCTTCGCCGTGGTCGCCGCCGAAGTGCGCAAACTCGCGGAACGCAGTCAGACCGCCGCCAGCGAAATCGGCGGACTCTCTTCATCCAGCGTCTCGGTGGCGGAACGGGCCGGCATTATGCTAGGCAAGCTGGTGCCCGACATCCAGAGAACCGCCGAACTGATCCAGGAAATCTCCGCCTCCAGCCGCGAACAAAACCGCAGCGCCGAACAGATCAACGCCGCGATTCAATCCATGGATCAGGCGATCCAGCGCAATGCCGGAACCTCCGAAGAGATGGCCGCCACCTCGGAAGAGTTGTCGGCCCAGGCCGATACCCTGCAAAACGCCGTGGCATTCTTCAACACAGGCGCGCAATCCACCACGCCGCCGCGCTCACGCCCGCGCCCGATGACGCCCCAACTCTCCGGCCCCTCAAACAACCGACTGGCGTTGCCCGCCCCAATCCAAAACCGGGAACGCCACTAGCCATTCCCTCCATGCAAGATTCAATAACATTCGGTGACAAATTGGAAAAACCGTTGCATCAAAACTGGAATCCGTTATGATCCCCATCACAGAGACTGTATCCAGTTTATGCAAATCCGGCAATTTATATCACATGGAGGAAGAAATATCATGAAGGATTTGAAATTGGGCCTGAAACTTGGGCTTGGCTTTGGCATGGTGCTGCTATTGACCGCATTTGTTGCCTTCAGTGGCTACAATGGCCTGATGGGGCTGGCCGACCGCATCGACAAAAGCCAAGACATGTCCGTCCTGCTCGAACAGATCGCCCGCGCCATGCAATCGGAAAAGAACTTTATCATCCGAAAAGATTATAAGCATGTGGAGGAGAACAACAAGGCTCTGGAAGAACTCAAGAAACAGGCGATCATCGACCGGGATCAAAAATTCCATGACCCAGCCGACAAGCGGGAAATGGAGGATCTGATCGGACTCGCCGAAAACTATGGCAAGGCCTTTGCCCAGTATGTGTCGATGGAAAAGAAACGCAACGAAAGCCTCGCCCGCATCCGCGACATCGCCGACAACGTGGTGCGCGTCGAAGTGACCGCCATGCAAGAAGATCAGGCGAAAAAGTTCCACGAACTGATCGCCCAGCAGGCCAACGTGAACTCGGCGGACAAAAACGCCCAGGCCGAACATACCGCCAAACTGGAAGACCGGGCGACCAAGGTGGCCAAATCCTCACAAATGCTGATCGATTTCAAGGATGCCCGCATCGGCGAAAAAGAGGTTTTCCTCTCCCAGGGCAAAGATGAAAAACAGATCAAACGCAGCCAGGACGGTGCCGCCGCCGCCCTGAAGAATGCCCAGACCCTGATGTCCAGTTTCAAGGCACAAGCCAATATCGACCAGTCCAAAAAGATCATCGCGGGCATCGAGCAGTATCAAAAAGAGATGACCACCATGGTCGAGGCGATCCAGTCGCAAAACAAGGCCGAACAGGAGATGATCGCCGCCCGCCGCAAAGCCGAAGAGAAGGTGGACGCCGTGATCGCAGGCCAAGGCAAAAAGGCCACCGCCCAGATCTCCTCCGCCACCACCCTGATCTCCTCGGCCAGTGCCGGAGCCGTGCTGATCGGTTTGGTGATCGCCTATCTGCTGACCCGCCTGATCGTCACCGCGCTGAACAAAGGGGTGGTCTTCGCCCAGACCATCGCCCGGGGTGATCTCACCGCCACCATCGATGTGGACCAGAAGGATGAAGTGGGTCAATTGGCCCATGCCCTCAAAGAGATGGCCAACAAACTGCGCGAGGTGATCGGCGAAGTGTCGGTGGCCGCCGCTCAGGTGTCGGCAGGCAGCAACGAAATCTCCAACGCCGCGCAAAACCTCTCCCAGGGAGCCACCGAACAGGCCGCCTCCATCGAAGAGACCTCCTCGGCC
>JADGBU010000204.1:0-1367 GCA_015231295.1 Magnetococcales bacterium
ATGGTAGCGAATACCATGCCGTTCGATCAGCCGGAGAAAATCTTTCGGCGTGAAGGCGGAGAGGGCCGGGCCGGGAAATGCGGGATCGCCGGAAAGATAATGATCCGTTCGGGCGTCGAGATGGGTGAAATTACAGCGTCCGCCTCCGGAAACACGAATTTTCTCTCCCACCCGCCGGGCGTGATCCAGCACCAGCACCCGTCGTCCCCGGCGACCGGCGGTGGCTGCGCACATCAATCCGGAGGCTCCGGCTCCCAGAATGATGACATCCCAATCCGGCGACATGCTCAAGGGTGAGAAATCCTTTCGGCTGAATCGATCATGAGGTGTTATATTTGAAACGAGATTTTCCTGGAAAGAGTCCCTCAATGCAACCGGCAACCGTTGTCGGCAGAGTGGAATTCAGCCAGGATAGAGAGTGACCGTTTGACTGGGTTTCGATATTGATCTCCATCCGCCGGAAAATTGAGATGATACCTTTCCAAAAAGCCTCGCTGACCCAAAAAATCATTTTCTCCGCCCTGGGGGGATTTTTGCTGACGATCGTCTTTCTGGTCGATATCTCCGAGTCTCAACTGGAACATGCCATGCTCGATCAGGTTTACAAGCAGGCGCAGAGCTTTCTGATCGGCTTGTCCCATCATCTGGAGGCCATGCCCACCGACTCCTCGCCGGAACAGTACAGCCAGGAGTTGCGGGTGGCCATGGCTCCGGAACGGCATCATTTTCTGCATTTCACGCCACGGGAGATCTATCTTTATTCCGCGTCCGGTCGGGTGCTCGGTCATACCGAAGCCGGACCCCATCCGGACAAAGAGATGGATGGCGTTTACGGTCAGGTGATCCGGAACGGAGAGCCGGTCATCTCCTCCGACCTGTCCCGTGTGGTGGAAAGCAATGACTTCGATTCCCATCCCACCATCGACGTCATCATACCGGTCCGGCTGGGAGGCACGGAGGTCAACGCCGGACTGGAGGCGGAACTGGATATGCATGCGTTGATGAAACATATCAAAAACAACGACGATGCCTATGAAAAGCGTATCATCGTCTTGACCTCGGCCTGTGGTCTGGTGCTGTTTCTGTTCATCTGGTGGCTGTTGCATCGGTTGGCGATTCGTCATGTGAATCAATTTGCTCTCACCATGTCCGAATTCGGCCACGGAGCCATGGATGCCCGCATCCCGCTGCCGCTGCCCCAGGATGAGATCGGAGCCTTGGGGCGATCGATCAACAATATGGCCGACAACATCCGGCAATTGATGCAGGATCAGGAGGAGAGCTATCTCCAGACCCTGCAATCCCTGAGCAAGGCCCTGGAAGCCAAAGATTCCTATACCCAGAGCCATTCGGCGCGGGTTTCCAAG
>JADGBU010000204.1:1377-5479 GCA_015231295.1 Magnetococcales bacterium
ATGCGGTCATGCTGGGCCGGCATATGGGCCTGCCGCCCCAGAGCCTGAAAGTTCTGACCAAAGGGGCGTTGATGCACGATCTCGGCAAGATCGGGGTGCCGGATTCCATTCTCAACAAGCCCGGCCCCCTGACCGATGAAGAGTTCACCATCATGCGGGGTCACGCCCGCTATACCGCCACCATCATGCGTCCTCTGCATCGCTTTCACGAATTTTTGGAGATTGCCGCCTGGCATCACGAACATTGGGATGGCAGCGGCTATCCGGATGGCCTGGCCGGAGAACGCATCCCTCTGCTGGCCCGGATCGTCTCGATCGCCGACACCTGGGATGCCATGACCGGAGATCGGGTCTATCGCAAGGGGATGCCGAAAGAAAAAGCGTTGGGCATTCTGGAGCGGGAACGGGACTCGGGACAGTGGGATCCCGTGTTGGTTCGCAAGTTTATCGACATGATCCGCAATGAGGAGAAAGGCTGAAACGGTGAGAGCCGATTGTGATCCCTCAGATGGTCATCCGTCAGATGGTCATTCGTCAGGGTCGCTCCTGATCCTGGGCTCGGATCGAGGGATCGATCAACAGGATCAAGCCCTCTTCCGGGGTCAGGGCGAGAGCCCGCAAACCCGGAATGGTGGTCCGTGCGGCCAACAGCGGAGGCAGGGGATGAATGGTCTCGACCGGCAAGGCGTGCAACGTGACCGGTCCTTGCACCTGCCACGTCACCGATTGACCGGCATCGAGGGTCTCCAGCAGCATGGGGCGTTCGTGGCACTCTGCCGCAGGCAGAGCCATCCAGGTTGACATCAGCCGGATGTCGGCGGATTCGGGCGCATCGGAGGCCGATCGCCAGCGACATCCCCGCACCCGTCCGGCTTCCATCCCGACCCGCCACGCTCCCACCGAAAACAGCACCACCTCCAGCGTGGCGAATCGCTCCGATTCCGTCATGCCACTGCTCATCACTCCAGACCACGGGCATAGTCGCCCAGCAACGCATCCAGATTGAGCAGCGTCACCGGTTGCTCCTCCCGATGAATCACCCCCAAAGCCAGAGTGCTCCATCGGGTCGGAAAGGTGGCCGGCACCGGCAGAATGGAACTGCGTGGCACATCCAGCACATCCAGCACCCGATCGACCCGCAGCCCGCTGACGACGCCATTTCCCCGGGCGATCAGGATCGCCGAGGCGGGACCGGGTTCCGATTCCGGCAGTCGCAGCAAGGTTTGCAGCCGGATCACGGTTTCGATGTCGCCACGCACGTTGACCACTCCCTCCATCGACGGCGGGCATCCCGGCACGAAAAAAACCCGCGCCCGGGCGAGAATTTCCCGGATCCCTTCCCCCGGAAAGGCAAAGTGTTGATCGGCCAACGCCACGATCACCACCTTGATCATCGGTTCGTCGAGTTCGATCCGCTCCCGACGGGAGGCAAGCCGCTGCGCCACGATCTGTTCCAGAGGGGAGGAGGGGGTCGTCATCCGTCGAGCACCACCCGGTTGCGACCGTTGTTTTTGGCCAGATACAGCGCCCGATCCGCCGCCTCCCGCAGCGACTCCAGGGAGGCGTGACGGGCCACGCTGGCGATGCCGGCACTGAAGGTGCAAGAAAAGGTGCCCTTGGGCGAATAAAACTGCACCCGTCCGAAATCGAGGCGCAATTCGTTGATCAACCGGGCGGCCCGATCGAGAGTGGTATCCTGAAGGATCACCGCGAACTCTTCTCCGCCGTAGCGTCCCACCACGTCGGAGTTGCGCAGACGTTGATGCAGCACCCGCGCCAGGGCCATGATCACCTGATCCCCGACCGGATGACCGTGGGTGTCGTTGACCGACTTGAAGCGATCGATATCGATCATGGTGAAGCACAAGGTTCCGCCGCCGCGCTGGAACGAGGCGATGGCACTTTCCAGCAGTTGCGTGGTGGTGGTGTGATTGAACAGACCGGTGAGGCTGTCGCGGGTCATGAGGGAGCGCAAGGCCCGCATGCGTTCGGCCCGCACCGCCACCGCCGTCACCAGATCATCGGGATTGACCGGTTTGGTGAGGAATCCCTCGGCCCCGATCCGCATGGCGGTATCCTGTTTTTTGCGATCGGTTTCGCCCGACAGAAAGACGATCGGCAAACCCACATGATCCGGCATCTGTCGGATCAGACGGGCCAGATCCTGCCCGTGACAACTGGGCATGTACATATCCATCAGGACCAGATCGGAGCGGAACTCGCGCAATTCGTCGAGGATGCGGGAGGGATCGGTCAGGCTGCGCGTCACCATGCCGGCGCCTTCCAGGATCAGGGCGTGATATTCGGCCACCTGGGGTTCGTCGTCCACCACCAGAATCCGGAACGGATCGGATTGTTGCGGAGAGGTCATCGCATCCAGGGCGGAGACCAACTCCAGGGCGCGCACCGGCTTGAGGAAATAGGCTTCGCCTCCGGCCCGGACCGCGCCCAGGCGGGCCGCGAAATCGCCCCGCGCCGAGAGGAAAATCGTCGCCAGATTGCAACCGATCTCCTGATTCAAGGCGTAGATGGCATCGGTTCCCGCCTCGTGTCCCTGGGGGAACATGATATCCATGATCACCACATCCGGTTTGCGATTCATCACGGCGGCATGCAGGGTGTTCGGATCGGTGAAGGTCATGGTCTTGAAACCGAAACAGCGCAGTTGACTGGCCAATTGATCCAGGGTCAACACATCGTCGTCGCACAGATAGACCAGACGACCCCGCCGGTCCATGCCATATACCTCGTTGTATTCCTTTTGGATTTTCCGTGCCGGTTCCGGACGTCCACCGTTCTCGGCATCCACCCGATCGGCCATGGAGGCCAGCAGATCCAGATATCTTTCCAGTTGTTCCAGCCATTCGGGGGTGATCGATTCCACAGGGGAATCGATGCGCGAGGCGGTCCAGCTTTCGGCCTGAGAGGCGGCCACGCCCAGTTTCTGCAATCCGAACGAGCGACCGGTCCCCTTGAGACTGTGAAAAAAACGATGGATCTCCTCCAGCGTCGCCGGATCTCCGGGAGCGTCCCGGAGTCGGGAGAGCAGATCGCGGGCCTGAGCGATGCGTTCGGGCAACTGTTCGATGAAGGTGGCACGAAGTTTGGCGATTCGTTCCTGAACCGTGGGATTGGGTGTACTCATGGCTTTCCGGGGCTCCAAGGGGAGTGCGGCTGGACGGATCAGGGATGCGTATATCGAGCGAGCACTTCCGCCATCATGTTCGGCAGACTCTCCTCCAGGGTGAAATCCTTGACCAGACACCCATCCAGACGCGGTTCCCTGGCCAATGGTCCTTCGGGTTCATCGCCGGTCAGCAGGATGAACGGGATCGCATTGCCTTGATCCCGGTCAGCAGGATGAACGGGATCGCATTGCCTTGATCCCGCAACTCCCGGAACAGATCGATGCCGGAGATCAAGGGCATGTTCATGTCGCTGATGATCATCTCGAAGGGCGGTTCCGAGTCCAGTGCGCTCAGGGCCTCCATGCCATTTTCCACCCATCGGGCCGCATGTCCCAGGCTTTCGAGGACCGCCAGGGTCATTTCACCCGCCACCGGATCATCATCCACCACCAGAATGTTCATGCCTGATCTCCTGTCAATCGACCCGCCAACCGAGCAGATTGCGTAAAGTGTCCACCAGATTGCCCTGACTGAAATCCCCTTTGACGATGTACGCATCCGCGCCGACCTGCTGGCCGCGTCGTTTATCCTCTTCCCGTTCGCGCGAGGTCAGAATCACGATCGGTTTGTGGCGATATTTCTCCTCCCGTCTCAGTCGTTCGGTGAGGGAGAAGCCATCCATGCCCGGCATTTCCACGTCGGTGAGCACGGCGTCGAAGTCGTGTTCCAGGGCCTGACGCAGGCCGTCGAGTCCATCTTCGGCCAGGGTGACGCGAAAGCCGCAGGCTTCCAGCATATCTTTTTCGATTTCACGGGTGTTGAGAGAGTCGTCCACCACCAGCACCCGATCGTGATGGGATCCGGCCTCGGTGACTGGAGTTGGCGTATCGCCCCGCAATTGTCGTGCCTTGTCGCACCGGGCCGGGGCGTGGAGCACGCTGACCAGTTCGTTGTCTCCCGTGACCACCAGACCC
>JADGBU010000205.1 GCA_015231295.1 Magnetococcales bacterium
GCAAGGCAGAGGGACTCCCGATCCAGGGTGGAACGGGGTACGGACAAGCGTTTGCGGGTGGAGTGGGGGTGTGCCATGGAACTGATTCGTCGGGATTCCAATGTCGTGCTGTCGGGCAACTGGTCGGGTGTGCGGGGGCAATGGCCGCTGGTCGAGGGGCGTGAGGAAAATATGCAAACCGAAACCGATTGGATTCTGCCGGTGGGACTGACCCCTGATTTCTTGATCGGGCTGTTTCGCTATCACATGAATTGGCTGAGTCAGGTTTCGGGCCTCAACGAGGACGAGGCGCGCAGACGGGTGGTGGCTTTGCTGAAATCGGGTCGCATCGGCTATCTGGATGAGGCCGGCAACAAGCGGATCCTGCCGACCGATGCGATTCGTTGGGTCAGCCATCACGCCTGACACCATCGGGCTTCAGGGTGTCAGGAGAGCAGTTCCAGATGGGCGGTGGCCTCGCTCAAGGGAATGAGCCCCTGGCGCACCTTGTCGAGCGCGGAGGCGATCAGAGGCTGAAAGCCTTGCGTTCTGGCGGCGTTTCTCAAGGCGACGGCGCTTTCGCGTCGGGCGATCCTCCCGCGCAGATCCTCATCGATGGGCAACATTTCGTGAAGCACCGTGCGTCCCTTGAAGCCGGTGCGATTGCACTCCGGACAACCGGTCGGATGCCATGACCGCTCGGGCAGGGAACCCTGCCACCCCATGGAGAGCAAGATCTGATGCTCCTCGTGGGTGGCGGGCACGCCGCGCCGACAGGCAAGACAGAGCAGACGGGCCAGCCTCTGGGCGATCACCAGCGTGGCCGCCGAGGAGACCAGATAGGGCTCGACTCCCATGTCGAGCAGTCGGGCCACGGCCCCCGGCGCATCGTTGGTGTGCAGGGTGGTCAGCACCAGATGTCCGGTGAGCGCGGCCTGAACCGCAATGCGTGCGGTTTCGCCGTCGCGGATTTCGCCCACCATGATCACATCCGGATCGTGGCGCAAAAAGTGTCGCAGCGCGCGGGCGAAGGTGAAATCGATCTTCTCGTGGACCCGCACCTGGGTGATGCCATCCATCTTGACCTCGACCGGATCTTCCACGGTGAGGATGTGACGATTGCCCTGCGTCTGAATGAAATCCAGCGCGGCGCGCAAGGTGGTCGATTTGCCGCTGCCGGTGGGACCGGTGAGCAGAATCAACCCATGAGGCAGTCTCAAGGCCCGTCGCAGCCGTTCCTGTTCGAGCGCGGCGAAGCCCAGATCTTCCAGTTTCACGATCCCCACCTGCATATCCAGCAGTCGCAGCACCACCGCCTCGCCCCGAACCGACGGCAGCACCGAAATGCGCAGATCCAGCTCCCGATCCGGCAGACGGGCCCGAATCACCCCATCTTGCGGCAGACGACGCTCGGAGATGTCCAGCCCCGCCAGCACCTTGATGCGCGACACCACATGCCCCGCCAGATTCAGGGGAATCTTGGTCTGGGGCTGGATCTGACCATCGAGCCGGAAATCCACCCGCAGCGCGTGGGAGTCGGGAACCAGATGGATATCGCTGGCTTTCATGCGGGCGGCACTGAGCAGCAGACGGTTGATGACGGTGGTGGCATCGGTTCCGGAGATGCTCCCGTCGCCGGGATCGGTGGCGCAACGCAGATCCAGCTCTTCGGGCATCAGGTCGTGGGGGTTGTGTTTGGGGCCGCCGTACCAGAGTTCGATCGCCTGGAGAATGGTCGAGCCCGGGGCCACCGCCACCCGCACCGGATGATCCATGAAGGTGGCCACCTCTTCGGGATCGATGCGGCGGGGATCGGCGGCGGCCAGCAAAAGCGCGCCGTTCTGAAAACGGGCCGGAAAGGCGCGCCAGGAGAGGGCGGTTCTGGCGTCGAGGCGGCGGATGGCGACCCGATCGGCACTCTCGGGCCGAAAGGAGAAATAGGGCAGACGGGCGATGATCGCCGTGGCCATGGCCAGGGCCACCTCGCCCAGGGCTCCGGATTGGATCAGCGCGTCGGCCAGGGAGAGTTCGGAACGGAGCCGTTTGCGCTCTTTGGCGTTTTTGAGCTCTTCGGGGGTGACGAGTCGGGTCTGGGTGAGCAGTTGTACCAGCCCGATCTCTTCTTCGGTGGGGGGATGGCCGAGCAGACGGGCCAGCAGACGGGGTTCCACCAGATCGTGGAGCGCGAGATGCTCCCGCAATCCCTGAAAACGGGTCTCGTGCGTCAGTCGCTGATCGCTGTTCGCCTCCGGGGCGGAGGGCTCCCCGGAGGCGGGGTCAAGCCGGTTGGCCATATCGGATACCAAAGGTCGCGTGCGGAGCGCACCGAAAGGCGGATCGAGGAAGGAAAGAACGCGCTCCGGATCTCCCCTCCTTTCGGAAAGAAGACTCCGGAGCGCGGGCGCGTCAGTTGGAGACGATCAGAATCTGATCGGCGGACAATGCGCTCACCTGGGTCAAGGTGGCGATGGTCACGGCGGCGCGGGAGCCGCTGCCATCCGAGTCATACTTGAGAACGCCGTTGCTGGTGTTGAAGACGAAGCGTTGTTCGGCGGTGGTGGCCCGACCGGTGGTGCCTACCGAGAGCCGGGCCGCATCCAGGGTTCCGGTGGCGAGGTTGCCGAATGGACGACTGACGAAGAGCAGTTGATCGTTCTGGCTGGCATCGAAGTCGGTGATGGTATCGCCGCCGTCGGTCTTCTGGAGGAACTGGAACCGGTCGGCACCCGCGCCGCCGGTGAGGCGATCGGAGCCGCTGCCGCCGATCAGGAGATCGTCACCCGCGTCTCCTTGAAGCTCGTCCCGTCCCTCCTCTCCGCGCAACCGATCGTGGCCGTCGCCACCCTGGAGCCCATTGGCGCCACGGTTGCCGGTCAGGGTGTTGTCGAGGAGATTGCCCGTGCCCTGGAGATTCCGGGAGCCGGTGAGCAGCAGATTTTCCAGATGGTTGCCCAGGGTCCAGGAGAGGCTGCTTTTGACCAGATCGATGCCCGCATCCAGCTCTTCACCGAGGATATCCCCGGCGTCCACGATATAGAGGTCATCGCCCAGGCCGCCGAACAGTTGATCGTTCCCCGAGCCGCCGATCAGGGTATCGTTGCCCGCTTCTCCATGGAGTTCGTCGTTGCCGGACTCCCCTTCCAGGATGTTGTTGCCGAGGTTGCCCCGCAGCAGATTGTCCCGACGGTTGCCGGTGCCTTTCAGGTTGGCCTCTCCGGTGAGGGTGAGTTGTTCGATGTAATCCCGCAATTGCCAACTGACCGCGCTTTCGATCCGGTCGATGCCGCCTCCGGAGGATTCGATCACTTCGTTTCTGCGGCTGCCGTGGAGGATGTACACATCGTCGCCGCTGCCGCCGGAGAGGCGATTGTCACCGCTGCCGCCATCCAGCAGATCGTTTCCGGCCCCGCCGTAGAGGGCGTCGTTGCCGGAATCGCCGAACAACTGGTCATCTCCGGCATCGCCGTAGAGACGATCGTTGCCCGAGCCGCCGTGGAGGATGTCGTTGCCATCCGCGCCCCGCAGGGTGTCGTTGCCTTCCAGGCCGTCGAGGGTGTTGGCTCCGCCGTTGCCGGTGATCTGATTGGAAAGACGATTGCCGTTTCCTTGCAAGTCGCCGTCGCCGCTGAGGGTGAGATGTTCCAGACTTTCGCCCAGCGTCCAGTTGAGGGTGCTTTCCACCCGATCGGTGCCTTCGTTGCGATTTTCCGCGATCGTGTCTTGCAGATCATCCACCAGATAGAGATCGTTGCCCCGTCCGCCGGCCAGGGCATCCGCGCCGCCGCCGCCGTCGAGGCGATCGTTGCCGGATCCGCCGGTGAGGGTGTCGCTGCCGTCGTCGCCGTAGAGCAGATCGTTGCCCGAACCGCCTCCGAGAGTATCGTTCCCCCCGTCTCCGTGGAGAATGTCATGGTCTCCGGCTCCGCTCAGGGTGTCGTTGCCGTCGCCGCCCTGGAGGGCGTTGGAGCCGCTGTTGCCGGTGATCGCGTTGTCCAGGGCGTTGCCGGTGGCGTTGAAATTGAGTCGGCCACTCAGGGTCAGGGTCAGGCTGTCGGGGGCCATGATCCGGGTCACGGAGGTGGACAACAGATTGGGTGTCACCATCTCCACCTGCACTTCGTCCGAGAGTTGCTGCGTGCCGTCGGAGGTCGTCACCGTGAAGGTGTAGCTGGTGTCGGCGACGAGCGTTTCCGGGTCTGTCAGGGTGACCTCTCCGGTGGTGGCGTCGAGGGTGAACAGAGAGGCGTCGCTCCCGGACAGGGTATAGGTCAAGGTGCCGGAAAGATCGGCCTGGATGACGGAAGCATCGTAGATCGTCGGTTCGCCGGAGAGGGGATCGTCGTCCTGGTCGCCGCCATCGTCGTCATCGTCGTCATTTTCGTCGTCGTTGGGATCGTCGGAGGTGGCGTTCAGGTTGACGACCCAGCCGAAGTGGAGGTCGGGGGCTGGGGGCGTTTCCTCCGCGCCGAGCGCGTTGTAGTGAAACAGAAAGGAGTCGGAGGCGGGAAGTGCCGTGCCGATTGCCCCGGAGATGAAGTGTTCCATGGACTGGAAGGGGGTTTCCGGTTCGTCTTCGCCGACGTCGAACAGGCTGGTCAGAAGCACCTGCAGATCGTGTCGGGGATCGGGCTGCTCTCCGGAGCCCGCCTCGGAGGGGTCGAGGAGAGGCATGGCCCCATGGATGATGCCGAGAATGGGATGCTCTCCCGGCTGGTAGATATAAACTTCACCGTCGCTGTTGGTGGATTCCTCGGATTCGTCGGCCATTGGTTATGATTCCTCAGCGCATGTTGAAATTTTTGTGAATTTCCTGTATCCCGTCCATCTGGGGAAAACGGCCATGGGGGCGGGGTGCCTGGGTTCGTCGTGCGGATCCGGTGGAAAGCCGGAGCCGGGAGCGGATTCCGGTTTAAGAGGACAGCGGCGCGAGCCCTCTCTTCGACAGAAGTGGAAGCTATGATCGAACTTAATCCTTTTGCTGGAAAAATTCAACAACCATGCGCGAAGATCGTCATGAACGGTACGATTTTCTGCGATGGGGCGCGCGTCTCGGTTGAATCGTGTTCGATGTGCGCCTATAATTGCAGATGAGTATCATTCACGATTCGGAAATGGGCCGGAGCGTTGTTCGCACGATGCGCCCCGAGCCGCAGCGGATGGGAGCTGTCGAGGAGGCGGAGTCGCCGGAGAAGCGGGAGCGGACGGCGTTTCCGGAGATCGACTGGCAGAGCGGAATCAGGCGGTGGGGCGGTGAAGCGGCCCATTGGAAGGCGTTGAGCGGTTTCATCCGGCGTCACGCCGGGGATGGTGCTTTGGCGCGTGCCGCCCTGCTGGCGGGCGATCCCGAGGGAGCCAGGGCGTCGATTCATGGTCTCAAGGGGGGGGCGGGCGTGGTGGCAGCGGTGGAACTGGAACAAGCCGCCTGGGATCTGGATGGCTTGTTGGGTGCCGAGGTGTGTCCAATCGCGGAGCGGTCAGGGGAATTGACGC
>JADGBU010000206.1 GCA_015231295.1 Magnetococcales bacterium
AGGTGGAAACCACGGTGGTGTTGTCCTTGACCCGGGCCTGATTGCCCATGCACAGCGAACAACCGGGAATTTCCATCCGGGCACCGGATTTGCCGAAGGTGCTGTAGACCCCCTCGGCGATCAGTTGCCGTTCATCCATGCGGGTGGGGGGCGAGAGCCACAACCGACCCGGCACCTGGGGCTGATTGTCGAGAATTTTGGCCGTGGCGCGGAAATGACCGATATTGGTCATGCACGAGCCGATGAAAACCTCGTCCACCGGGGTTCCGGCGACGCTGGAGAGCAGTTTCACATCGTCGGGATCGTTGGGGCAGGCCAGGATCGGCTCTTTGATCTCGTTGAGATCGATCTCCACCACGGCGGCGTATTCCGCATCCCGGTCGGGTTGCAGCAGCACCGGATTGGCCAGCCACGCCTCCATGGCGGCGATGCGTTTGGTGATGGCGTTGGCGGCCTGATAGCCCTGATTGAGCATGTTTTTCAGCAGCGTGACGTTGGAACGGATATATTCGATCACCGGTTCCGGGTTCAGCAGCACGGTGCAGGCCGCCGCAGAACGTTCCGCCGAGGCATCGCTCAATTCGAACGCCTGTTCGACCTTGAGATCCGGCAGGCCTTCGATTTCCAGGATGCGGCCCGAGAAGATATTCTTTTTGCCCGCCTTGGCGACGGTCAGCAGACCTTTCTGGATCGCCACATAGGGGATGGCGTTGACCAGATCCCGCAAGGTGACGCCCGGTTGCATGGTGCCGGTGAAGCGGACCAGCACCGATTCCGGCATGACCAGAGGCATGGCGCCGGTAGCGGCGGCGAAGGCCACCAGACCGGATCCCGCCGGGAACGAAATGCCGATGGGAAAACGGGTGTGGGAGTCGCCGCCGGTGCCCACGGTATCGGGCAGACACATGCGGTTGAGCCACGAATGGATGATGCCATCCCCCGGACGCAAGGCCACACCGCCCCGCTCCTCGAAGAAGGCGGGGAGGGTTTTGTGGGTCTGGACATCCACCGCCTTGGGATAGGCCGCCGTGTGGCAGAAGGATTGAATCACGAAGTCCGCCGAGAAGCCGAGACAGGCCAACTCTTTGATTTCGTCGCGGGTCATGGGTCCGGTGGTATCCTGGGAGCCGACCGTGGTCATGGTGGGTTCGCAATATTCGCCGGGGCGCACACCGGTTTTGCCGACCGCCTTGCCGACCATCTTCTGGGCCAGGGTGTAGCCTTTGCCGGTATCGGCCGGGGTTTCGGGGGCGAGGAACAGGTCGGTGGGGGGCAGACCCAGGGCTTCCCGCGCCTTGGCGGTGAGCTTGCGGCCCACGATCAGGTTGACCCGGCCACCGGCGCGCACTTCGTCGGCCAGGGTATCGGGTTTGAGTTCGAAGCGGGTCACGATCGCACCGTCGCGGGTGATGGTGCCCTGGCGGGTGTTGATGGTGATCACATCGCCATTTTTCAGCGCGCTCACGTCGCACTGGATCGGCAGCATGCCCGAATCTTCGGCGGTATTGAAGAAGATCGGCGCGATGGTGCTGCCGATCACCACGCCGCCGGTGCGCTTGGCCGGGACGTAGGGAATGTCTTCGCCGATGTGCCAGATCAGGGAGTTGGCGGCGGATTTGCGCGAGGAGCCGGTGCCGACCACATCCCCGAGATAGGCCAGCGGATGACCCTTCTGCTTGAGACGGGTGATCTCTTCCAGAGAGCCGGGCTGACGTGTGACCAGCATCGAGAGGGCATGCACGGGCACATCGGGACGGCTCCAGGCCTCCGAGGCCGGGGAGAGGTCATCGGTATTGGTTTCGCCGGCCACCTGAAACAGTGTGACCGTCACCTCTTCGGCCATCGGCGGACGCGAGGTGAACCAGGTGGCATCGGCCCAGTTTTGCAACACCTGTTTGGCGTTGGCGTTGCTTTTGGCCTTGTTGGCGACGGTTTCGAAGGCATCGTAGATCATCAGGGTGTTGGAGAGGGCGTTCACGGCCTCGCCCGCCAGTTCGGCGTCGTCGAGCAGGCGGATCAGCGGCATGACGTTGAAGCCGCCGATCATGGTGCCCAACAGACGGGCGGCCTCCTGACGGTCGATGACGCTGCAACTGGTTTTGCCCTGGGCCAGGGAGTCGAGGAATGCTGCTTTGACCTTGGCCGCGTCATCCACGCCGGGCGGGACTTGATTGACCAGCAGACTTTTCAGAAACTCCGCTTCACCCGAGGGGGGATTGAGCAACAGAGCGGTCACTTCGGCAGTCTGTTGGGCGGTCAGAGGCAGGGGGGGGACACCTTGCCTGGCGCGTTCCTCGACGTGTTGACGATAGGCTTCGAGCATGGAATTGATTCTCCTTCGATGATATGTACGGGAGTCTTCCTTTCAATGGCGTCCGGATTGACGCATTTTCCAGAACATAATCCAGGTGACGCACGGTTGGCAAGTCATCACGTTTTTCCCGGATTCGGTGATCGCTTTCGGGAACGGTTTTGCGGTATACTGCGTGCAGGGGCACTGTGTCTCTTGAATCCCTTCCATTCTTCACGTCACGGACCTCGCCATGAGCGCATCACGAACATCCATCACCGGGATTTATGATCTGTTGGGGAGCGGCGGGCGTCTCGACTATCGCGCCTTGATGCAACTGGCCAACGAACAGGATGAACAGGCTTTCATCCGTTGTCTGGGTCACTGGGTGCTGGCCGGAGATCGGGTGATTTCGGGCAAGATCACGCCCGCCGCGAGCCGAGAGATCGAAACGGTCCGCTTCGAACCCGGTCGAATGGCGGCGTTGTCCGTGAATTTTCCAGGCAATCTGGTCGAGGTGATCTATGTCTTCCACAAACCGACGCTGCCGGTGGACGGGGTGCGCTCCTTCACCCTGGGCCGCACCGATGAGAACGACTTCCTCATGCCCGATTACGCGATATCCCGCACGCAGGCGGTGATTCATGTTTTTCGGGGCAATCGGTTCCGGATTCGCTCCCTGGGGGGATCCAATCCGGTCTATGTCAACGATCACCCCCTGGAGCGGGAACAACTGGTGCGTGAAGGGGATGTGATCGGATTGGGACGGTTTCGTTTTCTGCTGCTCGCGCCGAGTGCTCTGTATCTGCGCCTGAAGGGAATCAAGCCGCAACCGCGCATCCGTCAATGGATCAACTCGTTGGGGCAGGCCGATTACAAGGCTCTGAAAGAGTATGCGGCCAAACACAACGTGGATCTCTTTTCCCAGTTGATGCGCTATCCGAGTCTGGTGGGTTCCGGGGTGTTTCGCGGTTACGCCAGTCGCATGCCCGGCACCGATCCGGAGGCCACGCACGGCTTTTTGCCTGATGTCTCCGATGGCTTCGGGGCGGTGCCTTTTCGGGTGTTGGGACGCTCCATCTATCCCTTGATCCACCCGGAGCGGCTGGAGGAGGGGTTCGCCGAACATCTGACCATAGGCCGGGCGGTGGAAAACGATCTGGTGATGGGGGATGATGCCATCTCCAACCAGCATGCCCGGATTCGTTTCGGCGAGAGCGGACAATATTCCATTCAGGATCTGGATTCCACCAATGGGGTGTTCGTCAACGGCGCGGCGTTGAACCGCGTCGAGCGGGAGTTGTTTGATCGGGACAGGATCAAGATCGGTCGCCATGAATTCATCCTGATGTTCCCGAGCACTTTATTCGATCACTTGACCGGAGCGGAGTCCTGAACGATGAAACGATTCGACAGTATGGTTGGAACCGGTTGGTTGGCTCTGATGTGGGCCGTGATGGTCTTGGTTTCGGTTCCGGCGTGGGCCGAGGCCGAATCCCCTGCCGCAGGCGTGAGTGCCAAGGTCTACAAGTCGCCGTTGTGCGGTTGTTGTACCGGTTATGTGGAGTTTCTCAAGAGTGAGGGCTATGCGGTCGAGGTCGAGAATGTGGCCGACATGGATCCGGTCAAGCGTGAACTCGGGGTGCCCAAAGAGATGGAGTCGTGTCACACCACCCGCATCGGGGGGTATGTGGTGGAGGGGCATGTGCCGTTGAAGACGTTGCAGCGTCTGTTGCAGGAGAAGCCGGCGATCCCCGGCATCGCGCTTCCCGGCATGCCCACCGGGGTTCCGGGGATGCCCGGACCCAAGGAGAGCCTGACCATCCTGACTTTGGAGAATCCACCCAAGGTGTATGCCATCGAGCCTTGAATCGTCGGCGAGCGGATCCGGAGGGGGGAGGGGCGTTCTCTCCCCCCTCCGGTGGTCGGTTGGGTGTCATAACCATCGTGCGGGGGGTATCTCGTTGATTTGTCGTTTGTTTGTGCAAGATGTAACAATTTAAATAATTAAATATTGAATATTTTTTCTTTTCATGACCATGAAATGTCGTTTAAGAATCATTGATCGACTTGCATTCTGCCAAACAATCCAGGATCATGCCTTTCGGCAGGAGGATTGAATGATGATTTCGATCATGTAGCGATGGTTCCGATGGATCAACGGATCTGGAAAGACAGGTGCAAGGGGAAAAAACGATGAATAAAAAATCGGTCATGGATCGTTTGAACGGGTTGTATCCCCATCTGACATGGGAAAACATCAAGAACAAGATCAATCCGGATGATCTGGACGGGAAAAACAGTGCCTTCATGTTTTTCCGCGCTTTTGTTCCTTATTTCTATTTTGAGGTGGAGCGGAAAAAATTTCTGAACCGTCTCGCGATCGCCGGAAAACGGTATCAATGCTGGTGTACGGGAGATCCCCATCTGGAGAACTTCGGGGTGTTGGCCCAGTTCAGCGGGAAGAAAGGTCGGAACGAAACCTTCTTTACCATGAACGACCCGGATGACGGCGGCTTCGGCGATCCGGCGACGGATCTGTTGCGTTGCATGACCGGCATCCGTCTGGCGCGCTCGGAGATCGATATTCGGAAGAAAGAGGTCGATCAGACCCTGCAACAGGTGATGGATGCCTATCGCCAGGGGCTGAAGGATGATCAATGGCCCAATCAATTGGATGAAGTGCTGGATTTTCTCAAGGATCGTGGGGTCAAGAAATCGACCCGGAAAGATGTCCAGAAACATATGAAACGGGGCTTCGAACCCGACCCGGACGATTTCAATGACGAAAATGGCAAACTGATCCGCAACGGCTCTTGTGGCAGCAACTATTGCATGGCCAAGAATGAACGCTCCCGCGTGTGGAGCGAGATCGACAAGGAGTTCGGCAGTCGCTATGACCTGTGTGACCTGATCAAGTTCTCCAAGGAGAACGGTGGATCCGGGGGGTTGATTCAGTATCGGGTGCTGTTGCGGCGTCGCAAGCCGCAGAGTAAAACGTGGCCGGAATGGGTGGTGCTCGATGTGAAACCGCAGGTGCGCGCCGGTCTTTATCCGCTGTTCAAGGATCGGTTCAAACCCCGCATCTCCACTTCCATGGATCCGAAGGTGATCAAGAAACGGACCGATACCAGCCTGATCACCGAGCGCGGC
>JADGBU010000207.1 GCA_015231295.1 Magnetococcales bacterium
AAAAGTTCATTCCCCTCGGTGGACCCGATGGGGGCGATGGCGGTCACGGCGGAGATGTGATCCTGGTCGCCGATTCCCATCTCAATACCCTGATCGATTTCCGCTACAAGCAACATTTCAAGGCCAAACGAGGCGTCCAGGGCATGGGTAAATGCCGGACCGGAGCCTCGGCACCCGATCTGGAAATCCGCGTGCCCGTGGGCACCGTGGCCCGCGACGATCTGGATGGCTCGATCCTGTGCGATCTGTGGCAGGCCGGTCAACGCCATGTGCTGGCTCCGGGCGGGCGGGGAGGGTTGGGCAACACCCATTTCAAAAGCTCGGTCAATCGCTCCCCCAGACAGTTCCAGCCCGGCGAGCCCGGCGTGGAACGGTGGGTGTGGCTGGAATTGAAACTGCTCGCCGATGTGGGGATCATCGGCATGCCCAACGCCGGAAAATCCACGCTGCTTTCCAAGGTTTCCGCGGCCCGTCCCAAGATCGCCGACTACCCCTTCACCACCCTGACCCCGAATCTCGGCGTGGTGCGTTCCGGCGATGGGGACGGCTTTGTCATGGCCGACATCCCTGGACTGGTCGAAGGGGCGGAATCCGGCCGGGGATTGGGCCGGGCCTTCCTGAAGCATGTCGAGCGCTGTCCGCTGCTGCTGCATCTGGTGGACGCCTCCCCCATGGCCGAGGAAAAACCGCTGAAACGGTTCCGCAAGATCGAAGAGGAGTTGGCCGCCTACTCCCCGACCCTGGCGGCCAAACCCCGCTGGGCGGTGTTGAGCAAGTGCGATCTCCTGGACGAAGAGGCGCGCCGGAAAATATTCAAGAAATTCCGCAAGGGACTCAAGGGTGAGGTCGAGGAGATCCTCTGGATCTCGGCGGCGACTGGGGAGGGGATCGAAGCGTTGGTCCACGCGCTGTCCAGGCGCGTGCGCGCCGCCCGTGACGAACGGGAACCGGATCGATATCACGCCCCCCTCGACGACGCCCCCACCAAGGCCGGTCGCGGCGGAGAACGCACCGATCCGGATGACGGGGAGCTGGATGATGACAGGGATGAGGATGGGGTCGAGTGCGTCTGGGCCCGATGATGCGGTGAATCGTTTGCAACAGGCCTGGAACGAAGTGGTCCAGGCCCGACGCATCGTGGTCAAGATCGGCTCCAATCTGCTGACCGGTGGCGGCGAAGGGTTGCGTCCCGACTGGATCGCGGCCCGCGCTCAGGAGATCGTCGCGCTGCTCGCCTCGGGACGCCGCGTGGTGGTGGTGACTTCCGGTGCCGTGGCCGCCGGGCGTCCGCTGCTCAAGCTCAATCGTCCGCTGGCCTCGGTCCAGGAGAAACAGGCCGCCGCCGCCGCCGGACAAGGGGTGCTGATGCGCCACTACGAAGAGGCGTTCGATACCCTGGGCATCCACGTGGCCCAGGCCCTGCTGACCCGCGATGACGTGGAAAATCGTCAACGCTATCTCAACGCCCGCGATACCCTCAAAACGTTGCTGGAACTCGGTCTGGTCCCGATCGTCAACGAAAACGACACCGTGATGACCGATGAGTTGAAATTCGGCGATAACGATACCCTGTCGGCCAATGTGGCCGATCTGGTGGATGCCGATCTGCTGATTCTGCTCTCCGATATCGATGGCCTCTACGCCAGCAATCCCCGTGTCGATCCGGATGCCCGGTTCATCCCCCTGGTGGAACGGGTCACGCCCGAAATCGAAGCCATGGCGGGTGGGGCCGGTTCCCTGGTGGGCAAGGGGGGCATGACCACCAAGATCAAGGCCGCCCGCATGGCCGCCCGCAGCGGCTGTCGCATGGTGCTGACCAGCGGCTTCCGCGATAATCCCATCTCCGAGGTGTTTTCGGGGAAGGCGGTGGGTACGCTCTTTCTGGGGATGGACAATCCGCTGCCGGCCCGCAAACGCTGGATCGTCAACGCCCGGGTCGGACGGGGAGAGATCCTCCTCGACGCCGGAGCCTCCAATGCCCTGTTGCAGGGCAAAAGCCTGTTGGCCAAAGGGATCACCCAGGTGCTCGGCGAGTTCGCGCGCGGGGCGGTGGTCCATTGTCAGGCTCCGGATGGACAGCAGTTGGCCAAGGGAATCGTCAACTACAACAGCGGCGATCTGCTCTGCATCGCCGGACGGCACAGCCGACAGTTTGAAGGCATTCTTGGTTATCTCGGGGCCGAAGAGGTGATTCATCGGGATAATCTGGTGTTGACGCGGGAGCTGCAGAGTGGCACGTCTCTCATACGGGAGTGAATGAACATGACCGATACCCAGGCAATGATGGAGCAGATCGGCCAACGGGCCCGCGTCGCGGCGCGAACCCTGGCGGCCAGCGATGGCAAGGCGCGCAACCGGGCCCTGGAGTGCATGGCCGAGCGGCTGTGGTTGGATCGGGAGGCCATTCAGGCCGCCAACGCCCTGGATCTGGCCGCAGCCGAAGCCAATGGCCTGTCACCGGCCATGGTCGATCGGCTGCGTCTCTCCGAGTCGGGGATCCGCGCCATGGCCGATGGCATCCGGGAGGTGATGGCCTTGCCGGATCCGGTCGGCGAAATCACCGAAATGAAACCCCGTCCCAATGGCATGATGGTGGGACGCATGCGGGTGCCTTTGGGGGTGATCGGCATCATCTACGAGTCCCGTCCCAACGTCACCGCGGCCGCGTTGTGCGTCAAGTCGGGCAACGCCGTGATCCTGCGGGGCGGCTCCGAGGCGATCCACTCCAATCGCGCCATCGCCGAACGGCTCGCCCTGGGGTTGAGTGCCGCCGGATTGCCCGCCGAAGCGGTGCAGTTCATCGATACCACCGATCGGGCGGCGGTCGGGGCTCTGCTCAAGAGCGATCGGTATGTGGACATCATCATTCCACGAGGCGGAAAGGGATTGATTCGCCGGGTGATGGAAGAGTCGGTGATTCCGGTGATCAAACATCTGGATGGCATCTGTCATACCTATGTCGATCGTCATGCCGATCTGGAAATGGCGGCGGAATTGACCTTCAATGGCAAGATGCAGCGTACCGGCGTTTGCAATGCCACCGAAACCCTGCTGGTGCATCAGGCGGTGGCCGAGGCGTTTCTGCCCGGCATCTGTCGCCGGTTGCACGCCGCCGGATGCGAACTCCGGGGATGTGACCGGACCCGCGCCCTGGCGGGAGAGGCCGCTCCCGTGATGGCCGCCACCCCGGAAGACTACGATACCGAGCATCTGGCGGCGATTTTGTCCATTCGCGTGGTGGCGTCGCTGGATGAGGCGTTGGCCCATATCGATGCCCACTCCTCGCGGCATACCGAAACCATCGTCACTCGGGATCATCCCCGCGCCATGCGCTTCTTGCGGGAGGTGGACTCCTCGGCGGTGATGATCAATGCCTCGACACGGTTCAACGACGGTTTCCAGTTCGGACTCGGCGCGGAGATGGGCATCTCCACCGACAAGCTCCATGTGCGCGGTCCCGTGGGGCTCGAAGGGCTGACCTGTCTGAAATATATCGTGTTCGGGGATGGTCAATTGCGTCAATGACCCGCCGCGCCGGTCTGTTGGGGGGGGCGTTCAATCCGCCCCATTATGGCCATCTGCACCCGGCGCGTGAGGCGTTGGACGCGTTGGGATTGCAACGGGTGGTTTTCATTCCCGCCGGGGTGCATCCTTTCAAGGGACCGGAGATTCTCGCGCCGGTGGAGCAGCGTCTGACCATGCTGCGACTGGCTCTGGCGGATCAGCCGGGATTCGAATTGTGGGAGATCGAGGCCCGCTCTCCCGAGGTTTCCTATACGGTCGAGACGCTGGAAGCGTGGCATCGTCACCAGGCGGATGAAGAGCCGGTGTTGCTGATCGGAGCCGATATCCTGCGTGAGCTGCATCTCTGGAAAGCGTGGCGACGGATCATGGAATTGGCCCATGTCGCTTTGTTGACCCGTCCCGGTTTCGATCCGCCGACGGTGGAGGCGTGTCCGGCCCTGGCGCATCTGGAACGGTTCCGGGTGGATGCGGCGGAGGGTCTGGATCGGTCGCGACTGGGCGGATACGGTTTTGTTCAACTGCCGGTCACGCCGTGGAATGTCGCCTCGACCGAACTGCGACGCCGTTTGCGCGCCGGGGAGAGCCTTCAGGCTTTAACCCCGGATGCGGTGATCGATTACGCGCAATCCCATGGCCTCTATGGCCGTGGCGTGAACTTTTTTTCAACCCCTAGGAGTGAATCGACGTGACAACAAACCCCGAGAGCGCGGCCCTGGCCTCCAGACTGGTGCAATCGTTGGATGATAAAAAAGGACAGGATGTGGTGGTGGTGGATCTGGCGGGACGGTCCGGGTTCGCGGATCATTTCATCATCGTCACCGGCACTTCGGTGACGCATGTCTCCACCCTGGCCAACGCGGTGCTGCTCTACGCCCATGAACAGAAACTCACGGTGCGCGGCATCGAGGGGTTGACCGAAAGCGCACCCTGGGTGCTGGTGGATCTGGGGGATGTGTTGGTGCATGTCTTTCTCAAGGAGGTCCGGGAGTTCTATAACCTGGAAAAATTGTGGAGCACTCAGGCCCGTCCCGCTCCGCTCGTCGCGGGTGATGGATCGGCTTCGGTCGCTTCCGTTGCCTCTCCCGAGGGGAAGGCGGTGTCGGCGATGGTGACGACCTCTCCCGTGGTGCAGACTGAAAAAAAGAAGGACAAGGACAAAGACAAGGACAAAGATAAGGACAAAGATAAGGACAAAGATAAGGACAAGGAGAAGGGCAAGGATCGGGAAAAGGTCAAAACCAACGCCCCTGTGGTCTGATCATGAGAATCACCCTCCTGGCCGTGGGGCGCGTCATGCCCCCCGCGATCCGGGATCTGGTGGAAGAGTATCGCGAGCGGTTGAACCATTTTGTGCCGACGCGGGTCGAAACTGTCGCCGAAGAGAAACGGGACAAGGGTATGACCTCGCGTCAGGCGATGGATCGGGAAGGACAGCGGCTGCTGACCCGCATTCCCGCCGGAGCCCTGATCGTCGCCCTGGATGGCTCGGGTCGCATGCTCTCCTCTCTGGAACTGTCGCGGCAGGTGGATCAATGGTGGCAGGCGGCTTACGCCGAGTGGGTGTTTCTGATCGGGGGGCCGGATGGCCTCGATCCGGCGGTGAAAGCGATCGCCGCGTTCACGCTCTCCCTGGGCCCCATGACCTATCCCCATATGCTGGCGCGCGTGTTGATCCTCGAACAGCTCTACCGCGCCATGACGCTCCTGCGCGGCGTGCCTTATCACCGTTGAACCATTGAAAAAAAAGAGGGGGTCTGGGGGATTCATCCCCCAGGGTTCTGACGTTCCAGCAAAAAATTTGAATGTGTTTGCCGGAACGTCCCAAGGGCTTCGCCCTTGGATCCCACCAGGGGCCAATGGCCCCTGGAC
>JADGBU010000208.1 GCA_015231295.1 Magnetococcales bacterium
GACGATCGGGCTTTCCGGCCACTCCTGGGCGGCGGTCTGATAGAGCTTGGCCACACTGCCGCCGCTCCAGAAACGCTCCTCGAACTCGGCGGCATCCTTGCTGACGCGTCGGAAACGTCGCCACTTGTCGATGATGATCGCCCAAGAAACCACCGATGCCGCCAACAGGGCCAGCATCACCAGTTTCACCACGGGTCCGGCTTGGATCACCAGATCCCACATGCTGTGAGAGGTCAGTGCTTGATTCACGGTTGTTCATCCAAAGGAGGTTGCAGTCGGTTCAGGAGATCCATGGGGATGCGAACCGGCTTGAAATCACGACTCAACATGGCGATGCGTACTCTGGCCCGAATCAGGAGTGTTTCCGGTTGCTCTCGGGTGCTTCGGGTGATGGTCTGTACCAGCGTCAGGCTGACACGTTTGGTCTGCTCCAATATTACCGAAACATTGAGCAGGTCGTCCAGGCGTGCAGAGGCCAGAAACTCAATTTCCATGTTGGCCACGGCAAACAGCAGATTGCGTTCCGCCAGCAGCGCGGTTTGTTCAAAGCCCGCGGCCCGCAACCACTCGGTGCGGGCCCGTTCCATGAATTTCAGATATTCCGCGTGGTAAACGACGCCACCGGCATCGGTGTTTTCATAATAGACCCGCGCCGGCCAGGAGAAATGGCCTGGATTCACAGCAGACCTCCCTGCCAATCCCCCGGAACCGGGCGTCCCAGATGACGACAGGCCGCCGGGGTGATCCGTCGTCCACGCGGGGTGCGATCGAGAAATCCCTGTTGCACCAGATAGGGTTCGATCACCTCTTCGATGGCGTCACGGGTCTCCCCGAGGGCCGCCGACAGGGTATCGAGTCCCACCGGACCGCCGCCGAACTTGTCGAGGATGGTCAGCAGCAGACGCCGGTCCATGGCATCGAGTCCGAGGGGATCCACATCGAGTTGATTGAGGGCCGCGTCGGCCATCGCCGCGTCGATGTGACGCGCTTGACTGACCTGCGCGAAATCCCGCACCCGGCGCAGCAGACGATTGGCGATGCGAGGCGTACCCCGCGCCCGACCGGCGATCTCCCGCGCTCCGGAAGGCAGCATGGGGATCGCCAATATCTTGGCAGAACGTTGCAGTATTTGTGCCAGCTCATCCGGCGAATAAAACTCCATCCGCGCCAGAATCCCGAAGCGATCCCGCAACGGATTGGTCAGCAGACCCGCCCGGGTGGTCGCCCCCACCAGGGTGAACGGCGGCAGGTCGATCTTGATGGAACGGGCCGACGGCCCTTCGCCGATCATGATATCCAACTGGAAATCCTCCATGGCCGGATAGAGAATCTCCTCCACCGCCGGACTCAGACGGTGAATCTCATCCACGAACAGCACATCCCCCGGTTCGAGATTGGTCAGCAGGGCCGCCAGATCCCCGGCCCGCTCCACGATCGGTCCCGAGGTGGTCTTGAGTCCGGTTTCCATCTCGGCGGCGATGATGCGGGCCATGGTGGTCTTGCCCAGTCCCGGCGGACCGTGCAGCAGCAGATGATCCAGAGACTCCCCACGGTTGCGGGCCGCTTGGATGAAAATTTCCAGATTGGCCTTCAGACCGGCCTGACCGACGAACTCCACCAATTTGGGCGGGCGCAGACCGGAAAGATCCCGTTTATCCTCTCCGGGTGCGATTTCCGGGGCGATCAGGCGTGAGGCGTCGGAACTCATCGGGACAGAATCTTCAAGGCGGCCCGCAACGCCGTGGCCGGATCGGACAACTCAGGCGCGGGCAGGGTCCGCAGCACCCGTTCCGCGTCCGGGGCGCGATAGCCCAGATTGACCAGAGCCGCGACAAGATCTTGACGCAGGGTCGGGGCAGACTGGAGGCCCGGCGTGGGGAGGGGCGTCGTCGTCGGGACGGAAGGCGCGTCCCCGGAGGGCGACGGCGAAGCGGAGCTGGCCGGAGGCAGGGCCGGCAGACGATCCTTGAGTTCCACCACCAGCCGCATGGCGATCCGTTTGCCGACGCCGGGAATGCGGGAGAGCAGCGTGGCATCTTCCCGGTAGACCGCAGACACCAGCTCCTCGGGAGGAAAGGTGGAGAGGGCGGCCATCGCGAGTTTGGCCCCGATGCCCGTGACCGAGTTCAACACCACGAACACCTCCCGTTCGGCGGGGGTGAGAAAGCCGTTGAGCAGCATGGCATCTTCCCGGACATGCATCACGGTCAGCAGTCGGACCGACTCTCCGGTGGCCGGAAGCCGCTCGAAGGTCGAGAGGGGAATGAACACCCGATAGCCCACACCGGCCACATCCACCACCACCTGATGCGGCTCCTTTTCCGCCAGAATTCCCCGCAGATGGGCGATCATCGGGCCTCCTGACGGGCCAGCAGGGCCGCGACTCCGGAGGCGCGTTGCAGATGACACAGGGCTCCGGCGAGGGCGTCGGCGGCATCCTGCTGGGGGAGGGCACTCAGGGAGAGCAGCATTTTGACCATGGCCTGCACCTGCTGTTTTTCCGCCCGCCCGAAGCCCACCACCGCCTGTTTGATCTGCAACGCGGTATATTCAAAGATCGGCAGGCCCAGGGCGTTGGCCGCCACGATGGCGGTGCCTCGGGCGTGACCGAGCTTGAGCGCGCTTTGCACGTTGATCGAGACGAAAATCTCCTCCACGCTGGCGACTTCGGGTTGGTGTTCGCGGATGACCGCGCTGACTCCGGAAAAGATGCATCCCAATCGATCCGGCAGGGAGGCCTCCGCCGAAGTGCGAATCGAACCGTGGGCCACATGCCGGAATCCGGAGCCTTTGGACTCCACCACTCCCCATCCGGTGATCACGGTGCCAGGGTCGATACCCAGAACGCGCATCGCGATCAGCCGTTACCCAGTCGTTCCATGATGTCGTCCGGGATGTCGAAGTTGGCGTAGACCTTCTGCACGTCGTCGTTGTCTTCGAGCATGTCCAGCAGTTTGAGCATGGTGGTCGCGCTCTTTTCGTCGAGGGTGACGGTATTCTGAGGCCGCAGGGTCACTTCGGCGGAGATCGGATTGTTGAAGCCGGCGGCGGTCAACGCCTCGCGCACGGCCTCGAACTCTTCCGGAGAGGTGAGCACTTCGCATTCGCCATCCAGGGCGATCATGTCTTCGGCTCCGGCTTCCAGGGCGGCTTCCATCAGTTTTTCCTCGTCCACGTTCTGGAACAGGATCTGTCCCTTCTTGTCGAACAGATAGGAAACGCAGCCCGATGAGCCCATGTTGCCACCATATTTGTTGAAAATATGGCGCACGTCGGCGACGGTGCGATTGTTGTTGTCGGAGAGGGTATCGACGATGATGGCCACACCCGATGGACCATACCCCTCGAAACGCACCTCTTTGTAATCGGTGCCTTCTTCCGCGCCCGCGCCCCGTTTGATGGCCTTGTCCATGGTATCCTTGGGCAGGTTTTGCGCCCGCGCCGCCAGGATGGCCGCCCTCAACCGGGGATTGAACGATGGTTCCGCGCCGCCCATCCGGGCTGCCGTGGTGATCTCACGGATCAGTTTGGTGAAGGCCTTGCCCCGCTTGGCGTCTTGCGCCCCTTTGCGGATCTTGATGTTGGCCCATTTGCTGTGTCCCGCCATGGATGAAGACTCCTGAACGAAAAGTGCGAACCCGGTAAAGCGTGCGAAAAGGAGGAGGATCCCCAAAAGGTTAGACAATTCCGACCGGGGCGTCCAGGAGTGACGCGCCACAACCGGGGGAAATCTTTTTCTGGTGCGGGCGATCCTGTTGATTCTGCCTGATTTGTTCCGGGATTTGTGGAGTGCTTTCGCGAGGTCCGCATCCCGGCGTCGCGGGATGCGGACTCCGGGCGCGACGGCTCGGACGCTACCGCTGAAAGATCGCCTGCAAGGATTCGGCCTCCAGAATCCGGTCGCTCCAGGCGGTCAGTTCGTCCGGAGAGGCGGAGGTCACTTGCGCGCGAATCGATTCCGGCAATACGCCGAACCGTTTTTGCAGCAATCGAAGCAGAATTTCGGTTTTGCCTTTTTGTTCTCCGCGCTGTTCTCCGCGCTGTTCTCCGCGCTGTTCTCCGCGCTGTTCTCCGCGCTGTTCGCTTTCCCTTTGGGTTTTCTGGAACAAGGGACGCAGGACATCGTTTTCCATCACATTGAATACGAGTGACATCTCATTGGCCTCCTCTTGGATGACGGTTTCCAGTCTGCGCAGCCGGGACAGGACAACCAGTTTGGTCAGGGCGTCGGCGCGGGCATTTTCTGTCAACAGGCTGATGCGAGAGAGAATTGCCCGAATCGTCTCCTTCTGATCGGTCGTTTTGCACAGAATGGCCAGAATGTTCTCCTCCAGCACCGGACTCTCCATCAATACCCGACAATCGAGGTCGCGAATGTCGATGACGCGATACTGGAACTGAAGTGCCGTTTCCTGAATGCCACTCCCCGGACGCCAGGATTCATGGCCGACATACAGCACGATCTGAGTCAAGGGCCGCTCCGGAAATCTCTGTCGGATCATCGCGTAATAGATCAGCATACGCCAACGCATCTCTTCCGGAGAGCCCTGCAGCTCCACGTGGGAGATGGATTGGTCATCCATCACAAAGACCAGATCCGGCAGCCGTTTCATGGTGGAGGCGAATTCGACGTTCAGATGCCGGATCGCCCGATGGCCGATCAACGCCTGCAACAGGCATTGCGGTGGTTGCTGGAAAAGATCCTTGAAAGTCGTGTCGTATTGCGACCGGTTCATTTTCTGCGGCAAGGTTGTTCGGCTCTCTCCAGGAGTCGAGTTCAGATTCTTCGCGGATGGAGGCTCCGTGGCGTCGGACGATCCCACCCATGGCTTTATTGGGGGTTGGTGTGGAATGACCACTCCGGATCCGATCCGTTGACGAATTGTCTCATCAGACTCCGGTGGATGGCAAGCGGCTTCTTCGGGATCGGAGGCCTTTCCGGTGAAGTGGTCGAGCCCTGATGAAACTTTGCATCACGGGGGGATGGGGTTTAAAATCGATTCAATCTTATAGTTCGTCATGCGGAATCCTTTCGGGATTCCGTTTTCCGAAGTCAGGAATGGTCAGGATGAAAGGTCTGTCGATGCGAGCGGGGTGGGGGTTGCGGACCACGATGATTGCTATCGTGGTTTCGCTGTTGACGGGCTCTTTGGTGGGCGGCGGGTTGTTGATCTACAGTCTGCGCACCACGGTGCTCGGATATGCGGATTTGGCCCAGGTGGTGGATCGTCTCAAGGATACCACCCACCACATGAATACCCTGATGCTTCAGGCGCGTCGCAGCGAGAAGGATTATCTGTTGCGCCACGACGCCACCGACGTGGATCGGTTGCGGGCCGTGACCGCAGAACTGG
>JADGBU010000209.1:0-2407 GCA_015231295.1 Magnetococcales bacterium
TTCCATCATGGGTTGTCCGGCCTGAAGATATTGATGTTCTCTGGCCTTTTGTTCCGCCACCCGTCCGGAGAACGGAGCCGGGATCTGACACTTGGAAACCGTTGCACTCATCAGGCTCACCTCGGCGCGGGCCTTGGCTGCTTCGGCGGCACTGGTCGCCACCTCCAGGCCGCCCACGGAGTTCATCTCCTTGAGTTTGGCCTGGACGGAAGAGATTTTTTCGGCGGCGGACAGGGCGGCACGCGCCTTGTCGAGTTGCGCTTTCTGAATGGCGCAGTCGAGGCTGATCAACGGATCGCCAGCCTTGAAACGTCCCCCTTCGGAGACGTGAATCTTTTCCACCCTGGCCGGCAGTTCATTGGCCAGGGTGGTGAACTGTTTCGGTTGGATCTGGGCGCGCAAGGTTTCGGCATGCAGTGCGGTTGGAACCTGTGACGCGGGGGTTTCTGCGGCGGTTCCGGCCAGGGCAAGGCATGGGAGCAGACCGCACAGTGCCACGAGAAACGATTTTCGGGCGTTGCCAAACCGGTCGGCGCGGGAGATCGCGAGGCTCATGGAGTCACGTCCAGGGCGGTCATTCTTTTGGTACGCGCGGCCAGGATTGGCAGGGGCAGCGGGCCATCGGTCGCGGTGCCGAGTCGCGTGACCGGTGGCACGATCGGGCGGGTCGATGCGGAGACCGGTTTGTTCTGATTGGAGAGCCAGCGTTCCACCCGTTCGGTCAGTTCATTCAGGCTTCCTTTCTGGATCGGTGACACGTCCGGATCCTGACCGGTGGTGGCCAACATTTTGCCATGGGCATTGTGGGTCAGGGCCAGGGCGTGGAATCGACGCAGTTCTGCCAGAATGGCACTGGTTTCGCTGCCGATGCGCTCCAGAACGCTTTGTGCTTCGATGCTGCTTTGATTGTTGGTATGTTTGGCGATCTCCTTTTCCACCAGATAAAGCTCGTTGGCCCGGTTGAACTGGACGGTCGCCAGGGAGAATTGTCGATACGCCACATGCACCTGTGAAAGCAGAGCCATGCGCAGGGCGAGCCGTTTCATTTCGACGGTCTCTTCCGTACTCTTGTTGTAGGCGGCCTGATCGCCGGCGGACAGAAGTCCCATCAGATTCCAGGTAATGCGCACACCGGTATCGAACCAACTTTTATTCATGGCAAAGGAGTTGCTGTCATACTGCTGGGAGGCGTTCAGGGAGAGGCCCGGGAAAAATTTGAGCAGCCTCTTGCGGCTCTCGGCAAGGATGATGCGTACCTGATAGGCCATTTCCCGCATGTCGGGCTGGTTGAGCAGAGCCGATTCTTCCATCTTTTCCAGTGGGATGTTCCAGGTGGGCGGCTGCAGGGTGCCTTCCGGAATGGCCAGCGTGAAGGCTGTGCCGGGCGGCAGGGTCATCATGGAGGCCAACTCCACCTGGGAGGTGGCCATCTCTTGCAGAATCGATTCCAACTGCCGGACGTTCTCCAGAAGCGTTTTTTGATATTTCAGGGATTCCAGAGGGGAGCGCAGTTCGCTGGTTTCGGCCCGTTTGGCATCGACAAGCGCGGACTCGGCCAGTTTGACGGCGGCCCTGACCCGGGGTTCCAGTTGTTGGGCGGCACCGGCGCGCCAGAAGGCCGAACGGGCCTCCTGAACCAGATTCTGGATCACCTTGCGTTCCCGTTCCCGGGCGATCAGATGGCGGTCCGCCTGCTGACGGGCCTGATAGTAGCTGACACCGAAATCCAGAATGTTCCAGGTCAATCCCAGATCGGCGGTATTGCGATCCTGAGAGGTGGAGAGTTCCAAGGATTCGGTGCCGGTGGTGATGGAACGACTGCTGGAGGCGCTGACATTGGAACGGCCCGAATAGGCGGCATTGGCGGCCACCTTGGGCAGCAGATCGAACTGGCTGAGGTTGGAAAGATCCATGGCCTGAGCCTCTTCCATCACCTTGACCTGATGGTCGAGATTGTAACGCAGTGCCCGTGCCACCACTTCGGCGAGTGTCAGAGGATGCCGGATCTTTTCCGGAGCCTGAAACATGGTGTTGAGATCGGCTTTCCGTTGCGCATCCATTTCCTGAAGGGTCAGGGCTTCCGGCGTGACGGCACAGCCGGTCAACATCAGACCGGCAAACAAAAGGGTCCAGGTGGAGGCGCGATGCAGCGTTTTGGAATGCGATCCGGTCATGGTGAGAATAATCCTTGAGTGCAGATGATAAGTGATGTCGATCGTATATTCTGTTGTCAGGCCCATTTGCGACCCATCCAACGTTCGGCGGCCCGTTGCAGTTGTGAAGCGCGTTGGAGCATGGCTTCTCGACCGGTCATGGTGAGTTGACGGCTGAAAGCGGGTTTCCCGTCGAAAGCGCGTTGTTCTCTGGGCTGATCCCACTCCACCACTTGCAGCCACGGTGTTTGTCC
>JADGBU010000209.1:2438-5353 GCA_015231295.1 Magnetococcales bacterium
TTCGCTCCCCCCTTGATCCGAAAGACCGTGACCGCTTCGCGACCCTGTTTATCCCTGGCCATGACCTTGATCACCATCTCTCCGGAATTGTCAGCCGGAGGTTCGCCGCTGAACTTACCGGTTTGCGGATTGAAGCTCAGCCATCCTGGCAGAGTGGAGCCATTGGCTTGGGAGGCGGTCAAGGAGACGATTGCCTGGGCATCGGTGTGGGCAAAGGTGGTGGAAGGAATGCTGAACTCCACTTTCGCGCCCGACCCGACCTCCAGATCCGGCACTTTTTCCGCCAGGAACAGACCAGTTTCTCCATTTTGGGGGCTGACAACCGCCACCGGGAAGCTGTCGGCGGCGGTGGCCGTGAGCGTCGGAGCGTTGGTGTTGTTCGGCGTGGACGAAGTATCGGTGGTGGTCGGCGAACCGGTTGTGCCCGTCGTGGTGGTGGAGCCTGTGGTGGTGGAATTTGTGGTCGTGGTTTTTTCCGTCGTGCTGTTGGTGCCGGACCGAGAGGAGAGGGGAGTGGCAGATGTCGTGGTGCCGGCATCCAGCGGATGACAACGGCGAGTTGTTCAGCAGAGAGCTGGAACTGCCTGTAGCAGACCCGCTTCCGCTGTTGCTGTCCGGGATGGTCGAGCTGTTGGTCGAGCTGGAAGAGGCAAAGGTGACGACAGGAGCGGTTCCAGTGGCACCGCCCATATTCAGGTTGTCACCCGACGAGAAGGTGACGACTTGAGCCTGCGATGCGCTGCCGGATGTCCCTCCACCGGTGGATGTGGTGGTGGTGCTTGTGGCCGAGGATGAGCCTGTCCCGCCCGTTGTTGTGGTCGGCGTCGAGGGCGGCGTGACCGGATTGCTGATCGTGAGTGACAGAGTGCCTTGGGTGGCGGCTCCGGCCAGATCGGTTGCCGTGATGATCAGATCGTAGCTCCGGGTGCCTTGCGGAGGGGTCGCGCTCAAGGTACGGCTATCGGGATTCCAACTCAGCCAGGTCGGCAGGGGGCTTTGATCGGACAACTGGAGCGAATAGGTCAGAGTCTCCCCCTGATCCGGATCCTGGAAGCTGTCGGCACTGATTTGATGGCTCTTGGCACCCGATCCCTGCCAAGTCACAGCAGCCAGCGTATTCGTCAAGGAGGGCGCATCGTTGCGACCTTCGACCGTGATCGTGATCTGAGCCTGATCGGTCAGACCATTCGCATCCTGCATCGTATAGGTAAAGGTGTCGGTCAGAGTCTGGTCGGCCCCCCGCAGCATCTGGACCTCGGCCAATGTATCGTTGATCGTATAACTGTACGTTCCGTCGGAAAGAATCGTCAGCGTGCCATAATGACCCGTCAAGGCATTGCCGACTGTTCCGGCAGTGCCGCTGCCGTTTGAGTCGCCGGTGCGAATCGCCGCGATGGTGTGGGTCTGCGATCCGTCGATACTGGCATCGTTGTCGAGTGCGTTGCCTGTAGCCAGCGTGCCCGGTGTGCCATTGGCCACGCCACCGGCCTCGGTGGCGGTGGCGGAGTCATCTTGTGCGACGGGTGTATCGTTGTTGCCCTGAATGGTGAATGTGCCATCCACACTTTGAGAGTTGTTGTCATCTTTGATCTGCAAAGTGAATCGTTCGGTGACGACCTGACCGGCAGTCAGACTCTGCGTGGCACTGCTGGTATTGTCCAGGGTGTAGCGAAGCGTGCCGGTGGCCACGGTGAGTGTCGCTGAACCATAGATTCCCGCATGGGTGTAGGTCACGCCTTGATCGGTCGTGCTCCAACCGTTGGCGACGAGCCAGGTCGTATCGAATCCGGTGGAATCTTCCGGATCGTCCCAGTGAATGGTCAACTCGGAGCTGTCGGTACCGGCGTTGGTATCGTTCTGGCCACCGGACTCCACCAGGGTGGCGTTTGGTGCGCCTGCGGTGACGGTTGCCGCATCATCAACCCCGTGGGTCGAAATTTGCAGGGTGGTTGTCGCGCTCTGGCTGCCGTCGGTCACGGTGAGGATCAGAGATTCGGTGAGATCGGTCGCCAGGATGTTCAGATCGTTGGGGACGAATTGATATGCACCGGTCGTGCTGTTGAGATAGAACGTGCCCTGATCCAGGCTCTTGATTCGATCGAAGTCCGGATTGTTTTCCAGCACGGTGCCGTTCGGGATGTTGAAGGTCCGCGATGTTTGGTGTCCGCCGGTGGTGAGCAGCGTGCCGGAGTGATTCGTAAAGTTATCCGTGCTGCTCGTGTCTTCGAATTGAATCTCTTCCAGAGCGGTAAAGGTCAGTGGAAGGGTCTCGTTCGTCGCGGAGATCGAGACTGCCAAGTTGGTTGTGGAAACGAGAGTATCCGCCGTGATCGACAGAACGAAATTCTCCAGGGCATCTGTGGAGAGCGCGTTGAGATCGCCGGGTTCGAAGCGATAATCCCCGGTCGTGCTGTTGAGATAGAGCGTGCCCAGTGTGCCCGTTTTGGACAGATCATAGCTCACCCCCTCGAAGGTGACGGAGGTGGATGAGGCGTCAGTCAGGCCATACGTGCGGGTGGATCCTTCCGCGTCCGCACTGGTCAGCGTGCCGGTGATCGGGGCAAAGGAGTCGTTTTCGGCGGTATCGGTGTACGAGATCGGTGTAGGCGTGGTCAGGGTCGGGGTGTCGTTGGCGGCGGTTACGGACACGGCCAGATCGGCGGGCGTGGACAGAGAGCCATCTGTCACCGACAGGATGAAATTCTCCTCTGTATTGGCAGAGAGTGTATTCAAGGCCCCCGGCTCGAAGCGGTAATCACCGGTCGTGCTGTTGAGATAGAGCGTTCCCAGCGTGCCGGTCTTGGACAGGTCGTAGCTCACCCCCTCGAAGGTGACGGAGGTGGATGAGGCGTCGGTGAGTCCATACGTGCGGGTGGATCCTTCCGCGTCCGCACTGGTCAGCGTGCCGGTGATCG
>JADGBU010000210.1 GCA_015231295.1 Magnetococcales bacterium
TGGGGGACGCCTGTTCGTACTCCGGTCAGGATGTAGCTCACGTCGGCCCCGGCGGTCGCGATGGCGGCGAGATATCTGGCGTCTGGATAGCTTTTGCCAAGCTCATAATCGGATTGTGTGGCAAGCACGACCCCGCCAAGGCTGCCAAACGCTGTTTGGTTCAGACGCATTTTTTTTCTCTCTTCTTTCAACCGATTACGCAATTCTTCCATTTTGTCCAAAATATCTTTGACAGTTTAGACATCATTGTCTAAACTATTCCCCATGACGAACATCGCTATCAAGCTTAGGCCACCTGAACAGGATTGGCCTCGATCCAAAATCAAAATGCACCTGGAGGATCAGGGGTGGTCCCTGAGCCGTCTTGGCCAGCATCACGGGTTTTCTCGGTATGCGGGATCCAAGGCGCTCGACGGGCCATATCTGCCAGAGATGGAGCGCATCATTGCTCAGGAAATCGGGGTGCGGCCAGAGGAGATCTGGCCATCCCGGTATCCGAACGGGGTGCGTGCCCCTCGGTGCGTTTTGATGAGGCAATACGACTATATCACACCGCGTCGGGGACGCACAAACAAACAGGAGATGCACCATGGGTAGAACGAAGGATCAGCAATTCATGCTGCGGCTGTTCGATCCGCCGCCGACTATGGAGCGCGAGCTGCCGGGATTTTTGGATCTTGAGAATCAGATCCGGCACATCGCCAACGCGATGATCGCCAATTCCCGCAAGGATCGTTACATCATCGCCGCCGAGATGAGTCGGGACATGGAGAAGGATGTTACCCACCACATGCTCAACGGCTGGACCAGTGCCAAAGAGGGGAATCGGTTTCCGCTTTCTTTTCTTCCCGCCTTCGAGAAGGCGTGCGGTTCTTTCGATTTGTTGGAGTTCCTTGCCGCCAAGCGCGGGTGCGCGCTGTTGATCGGCGACGAGACCGAGGCGGCCAACCTGGGACGTATCGAGATGTTGCGGCAGCAGCTTGAGGCGGAAGAGGCCAAAGTGCGGCAACGAATTGATCGTAATCGGCGGATTATCGGATTGGCGCGGGAGGATCGGTGATGGAAGCGGAAATTGATGGTGCAACTCTTGAGGGTGAAATTCTTTCACCACCCACTGACGTTGTGAAGACTGGCGGAAAGCGCACCGTGGATGATTTCGCAGCCTGGATCACCCAGTCTTGGCGTGAGTCCATGGAGGGGATTATGGAGACCGGGCGTCGGCTGATCGAGGCCAAAAAAACACTGCCGCACGGCGAGTTTGACGCCATGATTGAGAGCCAACTGCCGTTCAGCAGAGTGACCGCGCTGCGCCTCCGAAGGATCGCTGAGAGCGACAGATTTTCAAATGTTTCACCGGTGAAACATTTGCCCACTTCATACTCCGTTCTCTATGAAATGCTTGCACTTCCGCAAGAAGATTTTGATCGGTTGCTGGACAGTGGCGCAATCAACAAAGACACAACGCGCAATGAGATCATCGAGTTGCGCAAAGCTCTCCGCAACCCGCCAAACAAGGGTGGCGATGGCGAAGGCATTGACAAGGGTGCTGGCAAGAAGGCCGGAAAACCCGGCGTTCGCGCGGTGAATCATCCCGTGACCTACACGCTGCGTCTGACTCACGGAGAAGGGGTGATGCTCCAGGATCTCTTCAGCACGGCAAACCAACTTGGAATGGTGAGTAAGTGGCTGAACGAGCGTTACGCGCAAAAAAGTAAAGACCGGCCTGACCCGAACAATCTCATGAACAAGTTCAAAATGCTGGAACTTCCCGAACTTCCCCTTTTTGTCCGGGACTGATCGGCGATGACCGACCCGGATTCATCCTGGGCCATGGCTGCGGAATTGGCCGGACTGCCAGAACTGCCGCAAACCCAGAGGGGTGTTCACCTTCTCGCTGAGCGCGCCGGATGGCTGAAGCGTAAGCGTCTGGTCGGCAAGGGATGGGAATACCATCTGGGCGTGTTGCCGGAGGCGGCTCGAACGGCCCTGACGGAACAACGCCCCCAGACCGTAGCGCTTCCGGCTGTCCCAGAGCCGCGCGCTGTCTTGCCGGAGCGCAAGGATGCTCTGGAAGTGACGGATCTCAAGGCGTGGCAGAGGGAGATTATGGACGCGCGACTGGTGATTTTGCGGGAGGTGGATCGGTGGGCGGAAGATATGCCGGTATCAGAGGCGGTCCAGGTTGTTGTGGCGCTGGCCGCAGATGGAACTTTGCCGGTCGCGATTCAGACTGCTGTGCGGGTTGCTCTGGCCAAGAACAGCAAAGGAGGCGAGACAACCCTTTCTGCCAGCACAATCAATCGTTGGCGCGCCATGGCCAAGCGGGGCATGGGCGCTTTGGCACCGGCCCCCATGGACACCGGCGGCACCCCGGCCTGGGTTGATCCCTTTCTGAAATTCTACCGCACCCCGAACCGGCTGACTGTAGCGGCGGCGCTGAGGGAGATGCATGCGGCTGGGGTGGATCCGAAGTTGATTCCGTCTTACTCCCAGGCGCGGCGATACCTGGAGCGGATCGGCGAGGTGGAAGCGGGCAAGGGGAGGCTTTCAAGATTGCAACTGACAGCCAGGTTGCCGTTTATCCGGCGCGATACCTCCAAGCTCCAGCCTATGGATGTCATCAACGGCGATGGGCACATGTCCTACATGCTGGTCATGCATCCCAACACGGGCCGGGCATTCCGGCCTGAGTTGACCGAAGTCTTTGATGTCGCCACCCGGATGCATTTGGGTTGGTCGATCAATTTCTCAGAGAACACCCATGCCGTGATGGACGCCCTGCGTATGGCCGTGGGTTTCGGTGGGGTTCCCAAGATTGTCCACTGGGACAACGGTTCCGGGGCCAAGAACAAGAACTTGCAAGATGAGGTGAGCGGCCTCAAGAACCGTCTCGGGTTTGAGTTTTACCACCAGACCCCTGGCAACCCCCAGGCGGGCGGGATCGTGGAGCGCGGCCACCAGCAGGTATTGATCCCGGCGGCGCGGCGATTTGACAGCTATGTGGGGCGGCGTGACAAGGATGACGGTCTGTTGCGGATTCGCACCAAGGCGATCAAGGAGGGCAAGATCCGGCTTCCCACCATTCCAGAAGTGGTGGCGGTGATTGACCAGTTGCGGGAGGTCTACAACAACACCCCGCACAGTTCTTTGCCATGGACCATCTGTCCAGCCACCCGCAAGCGTCGCCATGAAACCCCGAACGAGGCTTGGAAACGCCATGTGGATGAGGGGTGGAAGCCGGTGAGGGTGGAAAACGCCCTGGAGGAGTTCAGGCTGGAAGAGATTCGCAATGTCGTTCGTGGCGAGATTCGTTTCCACACCATGATTTACGCCAATCCGGTCGGTTTGAAAGGGCTGCATGGCAAGGTGCGTGTGCGTTTCGATCCTCGCGATGGCAGCAAGATCTGGGTGTGGAGTTTGGACAAACATGATCGCTTCATCTGCGAGGCGGCCCGGGACGGCAACAAGCAGCCCTATCTGGTGGACAATGTGTTGGAGCATGGCGAACAGATGCGGCTGCGTGGTCAGCTTGCCCGCCTGGATCGCAAGAAGCTGGAAAAAGAGGGTGAGGCTCGCAAGACCCTGGAGATGCAAGTGGCCCCGCTGACCTTGGCCCAAGAGGCGATGGCGGATGCCATGATCGAGGAGCTTGTATTGAACAAAAGTGCCGTGCCGGTGGAGGCGGAAATCATCCCCTTGAATGAAGCGGTGATGCTTGCCGGTGATCAGGCCCGGAGACCGATTTTCTCTGGAGCCATGGCGGAAGCGGATTGGGGGCAGTGGGCATTGACCCATCTTGGCGAGTTGGACGAGGAGGAGTTGGATCGGTTGGAAGCGAAACTGGAGGATCCGCGTTTTCGGATGCTGTTGGGACTGGATGACGAGGAGGGGGGTGATTCTGTTCGGCGTACCAAAAGGAGGGCCGGTTCACCCTGAATGAACCGGCCAATCAACAAATCAGCGAGCAGGAGTGTAGCAGGTGAGAAACAAATTGGCAAGAACAGAGAATGTCCGGAGGTTTTTGGCCGGGGTTGGGACGTTGGAGGAGCGCGGAGCGCGCGAGGCGTCCATGTTGCTGGTGGTTGGTGACCCTGGTTATGGCAAGACCGAGGTGGTGGAGTGGTGGGCTGACATGGTGGATGCGGTCTATCTGTGTGGACGCCCCATGCTCACCCCCAAAATGGTGGTTGGAGATCTGGTGCGTGAGCTGGGGGAGCAGCCGGACGCGACCTATGAGAAGCGTCTGCGGCAGGCGGATCGTCTGCTGCGGGTGCGCCAGACGCCGATCATTTTGGACGAGGCGCAGTTTTACCTGACAGACCGCGCCGCGCCGTTGGAGGCGATACGCAGTCTGACAGATCGCTACGAGGTGCCGCTGGTTTTGGTTTCCATGGATCAGATCCAGGAAAAAATTAGCCGGTTTGATCAAATTTCTTCACGTGTCGCGGTGGTGGTCAAGATGACTCCAGCCACAGTGGCAGACGTGAAAGTGTGTTGTGACACGTTGAGCGAGGTGCCGATTGCTGATGATCTGGCGGAAGAAATTCATTTTCACACCAACGGTCGGTATCGGGAGATCATCAACGCCATTGCCCTGGCTGAGCGGTTCGGGAAGCACAGCAAGTTGGATGTCGTCACCCGTGCCGCCATGGTGGGCGAGGTGATTACCCATGATTGGCGGGACGAGTCGCCGCGCAAGGTGCGGCCAGTCAGGAAAATCGCATGAACGCGCGATGGATTTCTCACGAGGTCTTGCGCGCCTTGAAAGGGGGTCCAGGTCGGGTGGCGGATTTGGAGACGCGTCTGCCGGGTTTGCGTCCAAGACAGATCAGCAACGGCCTTTACACGTTACGCAAGAACGGCATGGCTGAAATGCTGGGAGCAGGCCAGTGGTATATCACTGCAGAAGGGTTTTGCGCCCCTGATGAACCGATCGTTCCGGGTGCCGCAGGACAGACCAGAACCATGAAGATCCCTAGAAAACGGTCGTTCCGGCAACGCGCGTGGCAGGCGCTGCGCCGCAAAGGTGGCAAGGCCTCAATTCCGGATTTGCTCCGGGTGTTGGATGCGGACAGACCGATGGATGCCAACAATCTGGGCGCTTATTTTCGGCGTTTGGCCGCAGTTGGTCTGTTGGTGAGGCTCAAGCGGCGCGTGGCCGGAGATGCCTCTACCAGTCCCGGGTATATCGTCTGGGTGATACCTGCCGAAATTGGACCCAAAGCACCTATCTGGCGGACTGGGAAGAACGAGGTTTACGACCCCAACACCGGCATCACCTATCCCCTCCCACCCAAAGGAGCCACCCCATGAAATGCGCCACCCGAATCGACCCGGCCATACTTCCTGTG
>JADGBU010000211.1 GCA_015231295.1 Magnetococcales bacterium
TGAACATCATCGGGGATGGCCGCAAAGCATCGTTCGACATGCGGTTGATCGACAAGAATGCCCCGTCCGATCCCGACAGCAAGTTGAACACTCTCATCCGCAACGTCCACGGCATCTGGCAGAAAACCGCCAATCATGAATTCTTCGACCCGAAAACCGGGAAATCCAAGGGGAGAGGGCCAGCGGCCCAGATCGTCTTCGCCGACCAGGGGGTGAATCCGCTCAACGGGTTTCACGCCTACGGGTGGATGGTGCGTGAACTGGTGCGCATGGGGGTGCCCAGAGAGCAGATTGCCGTGATCAACGACTTCAAGAGCCACTCCGACAAGCAGAAACTGTTCGCCAAGGTCAAAACGGGTCAGGTGCGCATCCTGATCGGCTCCACGGCCAAGCTGGGCACCGGGACCAACGTGCAGGATCGTCTGTTTGCCATCCACAATGCGGACCCGCAGTGGTATCCGGCAGCGGATGAGCAACGGGTGGGACGCATCGTCCGCCAGGGCAACTTCAACCGCAACGTCGAGATTCACGACTATTCGGTGAAGGGAACCTATGACGCCACCATGTGGAAGATGATGGCCAAGAAGGCCCGCTTCATCGAGGAGTTCTTTCGGGGGGATCCGAACCTGCGCGAGATGGAAGATCTGGGGGAGGCCAGCATGTACGAGCAGGCCAGCGGCATGACCGTGACCGATGACCGGATCCTGCGGTTGGTCACTCTGAAGCAGGCGTTGAGCGACGCCAAGCGCAAGAAGGTCTCGCATGGGAAAGATCAGGCCAGAGTCCGGGGGAACATTGCTTCCCTGTCGGACGAGATCGAATCCTGGAACGAGAAGATTCCGTTGCTTGAAAAGGATCTGGCGCAACGGGTGGATCTGTCGGGCGAGAAGTTCAAGGCGGTCATCAACGGCGAGACCATGACCAGGCGCGCGGATGTGGGGATGGCGATCCTGTACGCCATCGACACCGCCCCCGTGGGCAAAGAGGTCAACCGGGAAATCGGCACGATGGGGGGATTCGATCTGCGTATCCGGATCAAGCACCAGCAGGACATGAGCGGCAAGTACGATGTGAAAACCGTCACCCTGGAGCGCAACAGCGGCTCCAGGGAGGTGCGGATCGACAAGTTTTCCACCGACGCCGGCATCGTTCAATCCCTCGAACACGCCATCCGGAGCATCGACCAGGAGTTGTCCAGGGCCAAGGCGCGCGTCAAAGAGGCCAACGCGGAGTTGGCCGGATACCAGAAGCGGGTTGGCACCCCGTTCACCGGGCAGGAGCGGATCAACGAACTTCAAGAGCAGGTCAACGAACTGGAAGCCGATCTGGTCGCCAATCCAGAAAAGCAAGAGGAGAACGAAGAGCCGGTCGAGGCGTGGCAACCGCCACCCGAAGCGAAGCAATCAGATGATCAGACCGAACCCGCCAATGGCGGGTTTTTTAATGGCGTCAAGGAGTCCCGCCCGGTCGGCGCGGCATCCGCTTCCACGCTCACGACCGATTCATCCCGGCAGCGTTTGGCCGATCACCTGGTCAAGATCGGGCTGGATGGAAAAATCGCGCTCCGGGTGGTGGAGAGGTTGCGGGGGACCGGGAAAGAGGCGGTGGCGGCCTATTCAAATCGAATGATCGAGATTGCGCTTGCGCACGGCAACAAGCTGAATGCGTTGAATCACGAGATCATCCACGCCCTGCGCGATCTGGGGGTTTTGCGCCCGCTCGAATGGACGGTGCTGAGCCGCCATGTGACCGCCGACAAGGCGTTGATGCAAAGCGTGGCCGAACGGTATCCGGAGTTGTCCGGCGACGCTCTGGTGGAGGAAGCGATCGCCGATCGGTTCGCGGAGTGGATGGATACGCCTGCTCCCAGGGGACTCATCGAGAAAGCGTTTCTGCGCACCAGGGGATTTTTCGAGGCGGTGGGCAACTGGTTGCGCGGGCACGGCTTCCAGAACGCACAGGCGGTGTTCGGCTCCATCGCCTCCGGGCAGGTTGGCAGGCGGCAGAGTGTCCGGGATCCGGAAACCGGACGGTATGCATCGGTCAAAGAGATGCGTGTGGCCGGGCAGGAGATGACCCTCCAGGGGGTGTCCGAGTGGGCCACGGATCTCTTGAGCAAAGCGCGGCCAACCGCCTTGTCGTTTCTGGGCGGGCGGCAGTTGACGGAGATGTATGCCCGGATCTTTCCGAACGGTGGCGCAAATTTGAAAAGGGTGACGGGTCTGATCCAGGATATGGATGCGGACATGAGCGGAATGGCCCAGGAGGCCGGCACGGTGACGGAGAGATGGGAACGGTTGCCCAAGGCCGAATCCGACACCCTGGCCGAAGTGATGCACTCGGCAACCGCGTGGGAGTATCACCCGGACGAACCATTCGATGGCAACGATTTGCGCATGGCGCGGGTGGCGACCCGGATGAGCAATCGGGCGATCACGGCCTTTCAGCGCGGCCATGATCTCGACAACCTCTCCCCCGGCGAGCAGGAGGAGTTGGAGCGGCTGCACCAGGCCGTCCGGCATGGAAAACAGGTTCGGGAACTGGTGGGGTTCGCCCTGCAAAACGGCATGAGCAAGCAGCAGATTCTGTCCAATCTGGCCAGGAACGCGGATCGGATGGCGGTGCCGGATGATAAGGCCAGCGCGTTGGCCACCTACGACACCTTGAGCGAAGAGGAAAAGATCGCCTATCGCCAGGCCGGAGCTTCCGGGCAGGCACGGTCAACGCGGCGGCTGGCCGCGTTCAAGAGCGGCCACAAGATGGGCAACCTGAACCCGGAAGAGCAGGAGGAGTACGACCGCTTGAGGGCGGCGGTGGTCCGGGCCTCCAAACAGGAGCGATTTGAAGAGCAACGCGACGAAGAGGCTGCCAAGGGGGTCGAGACGTATGCGCGGTTGAGCCGGGAGGCCAAAGAGGTCTATCGGAAGGCCAAAGGCATGTACGCCAGACGTTACCAGGATGTGCGCACCACCCTGGAGGAGAAGATTCGCGACAATGGCCTGCTCAAGGCGTCCGAGGCGCAACGTCTGATCACCTCTTTGCGGCTCAAGTTCGAGAAGGCCATGACCAGCAGAGGCCCATACTTCCCCTTGACCCGCTTCGGCAGATACACGGTGTTCGCCACCGGACGGGAGAGGGAGCCCTTTTTCGGCATGGCCGAGACGCCGACCGAACAGCGAGATCTGGTCACGGCTCTTCGGGCGCAGGGCTATCAGACCGTGGAGACCGGCTACAGTGGAGAGTTCACCCGGAAGCAGCGCGAGGTGGCCCCGGAGTTCGTCAAGGATGTGCTCAAGATCCTGGACGGCAACATTTTCGACAGCAAAGAGGTCAGGGATTCCAAGGAGCTGGAAAAGGCCCGGGAGGCCATGAAAGACGAAATCTGGCAAATGTACCTGGAAACCATGCCGCAGTTCAGCATTCGCAGAAAATTCATTCACCGCAAGAAAACCGCCGGATGGTCCGAGGACGCCTTGCGGGGATTTGCCCAGCACATGTTTCACGCCTCCAAACAGATCGCCCGTTTGCGCTACGGTCACAAGATGCAAAACGCCCTGGATGCCATGGCCGAAGAGACCTCCGGCAAGCGCACCGTCGTGAAGGAGGTGGAAATCGGTGGCAAAAAGTTCCACAAGGTTGTGTCCGAACGGATGCCGCCCGAGGAGATGGTCTCTCCGGAACATCGGGTGGTGGCCGGGCAACTCCTGGATGAGATGGTCAAGCGGCATGAGTTGGTGATGAATCCCCCGGGATCCGCTATGGCGAATCAACTGAATGCCGCCGGGTTTTTGCTTTATCTGGGGCTCTCCCCGGCGGCGGGGTTGATCAACCTGATGCAGACCCCCATGGTGGCCATGCCGATCATCGGCGCGCGCTACGGCAATCTGCATGCGTGGAAAAGCTATCGCGATGTGGTGCGGGAATACCGACGCAAGCCGGGGTTTCTCACCGACAATGACCGTCTGGCGGAAGACGAGCAAAAGCTGCTGGCCACCCTGTCCCGGGATGGGACCATCGACACCACCCAAACGCAAGACCTGGCAGGATTGGGCAGCGACTCGGGCATGGCCCCTTTGCGCCGGGGAACGCGAAAATTCATGCAGATGGCCGGGTGGATCTTTCACACGGCGGAACGGATCAACCGGGAAAGTACGGCCCTGATGATCTATCGGTTGGCCAGAAAGAGCGGAATGAACGAAGCGGAGGCGTTGGCGGAAGTAAAGGATCTGGTCCACAAGACCCACTTCGACTACTCGGCCAACAACCGCCCCAGAATCATGCGCGGCAACGTCATGCGGGTGATCACGCAGTTCAAGCAGTACGGGCAGAACATGGCCTACCTTCTGGCGCGCGCGGCCTACCAGTCCGTGAAGGGACAATCCCCAGAGGAGATCCGGGAGGCGCGCCGTCAACTCACCGCCCTGCTTCTGACCCACTTCATGGCCGCAGGCGTGGCCGGGCTGCCTCTGGTGTGGGTGGTGCCCATGATCCTGAGCGCGGTGGCCGGTGCGTTCGGGGACGATGACGAATATGACGATCCGGAAGCCTATCTGCGCAATCTGCTGAACGATACTCTGGGTCCGTTTGCAGGGCAGCTCATCGCCAAAGGGCCTCTGAGTGCCATCACCGGGTTGGATTTCTCCTCCCGGTTGGGCGTGGCGGATCTGTTCTGGAGATCCACAGACCAGAACCTTGAGGGCAAAGATGCCTTCGCCCACGATCTGACGCAGCTCCTTGGCCCCATGGTCGGATACGTCGGGAAGGTGTTTTCCGCAGCCAAAATTGCCAACGATGGACACGAGGAGCGCGCCCTGGAGATGGTGGTGCCCAAAGCGGTGCGGGATGTGCTGAAGACCGGACGCCATCTGGCAGAGGGCGGGGTGCTGACCATGAAGGGGGATCGGGTGCTGGAGGAGCAACTTTCGGCGACCGAATTGCTGGCGCAGGCCCTGGGCTTCAACCCCTTGCGGGTGAGTGAGCAGTATTCCGCCAACACGACGATCCGCAACGCCGAACAGTTCGTGAACGATCGGCGTCGCACACTGCTGAACCGGTACGCGGAAGCGTGGAAGGAACAGGACGCCGAAGGCATGGAAGCCGCCAAGCAGGCTTTTGTCGTCTTCAATCGGAGCCATCCACGCTATGCCATCACCGGAAGTACCGTGGCGCACTCCTTGAGAGCCAGGGAACTCATGCACAAGCGGGCGGTCGGGGGGCTGTCGGTGAATCCCAAGCTGGAGGAAGTGCGGGAGTTCGGGCGGTATGGGGACGCCCGGTGACGAATCACGAGACCAATAACGAGCACTGGAGAAAAA
>JADGBU010000212.1 GCA_015231295.1 Magnetococcales bacterium
GTCCTTGGTGCTGTTGGGAATGGTAGGTTTGATGATGATCGGTTCTCCCATGATAATGATGGATCCTAGGTCCGGTTTGCGACTTCCTGGAGCAGGCGTTGGATCATGTCATCGAGTGGAATCAATCCCAGATCCTTGCCATGCCGATCACGGGGGCTGACTGCCCCTTCGGCCTGCTCCCGTTCGCCGACGATGAGCAGCCAGGGAACCTTCTTCACGGCGTGCTCACGGATTTTATAGCTTACTTTATGATTACGCAAATCGGTTTCTGCACGCAGGCCCGCCGCACGCAATCTTTTGCCCACCGCCACGGCCCAATCGTTGTGGGCTTCGGTGATGGTGAGCACCACCACCTGCACCGGCGCGAGCCACATCGGGAAGTGACCGGCGTAGTGTTCGATCAGGATGCCGAAGAACCGTTCCAGGGAGCCCATCAAAGCCCGATGGATCATGATGGGCCGATGACGGCTGCCATCTTCGCCAATATAGCCGATATCGAACCGTTCTGGAAGGTTGAAGTCCAGTTGAACGGTGGAGCATTGCCATTTGCGGCCAATGGCGTCGGTGATCTTGACATCGATTTTCGGACCGTAGAAGGCCCCGCCGCCCACATCTTCGCTGTATTCCAGGTCGTGGGAGAGGATGGCGGCCCGCAGGGCGTTGGTCGCCTTGTCCCAGATTTCGTCCGAGCCCACCGACTTGGCCGGACGGGTCGAGAGATGAATCTCGAAGCTCTCGAAGCCGAACGTGCGCAGGGTTTGCAAGGTGAGGTCCAGAATGGCATTGATTTCGGTTTCGATCTGCGATTCCCGGCAGAAGATGTGGGCATCGTCCTGGGTGAAGCCCCGAACCCGGAACAGACCATGGAGAACGCCCGACATTTCATAGCGATAAACCGTTCCCAACTCCGCCCAGCGCATCGGCAGATCCCGATAGGAGCGGTTGTTGGAGCGATAGACCAGAATATGGAACGGACAGTTCATCGGGCGGATCTGATAGGCCTGATCATCCACCGTCATGGGATTGAACATCGAGTCTTGATAAAAATCCAGATGACCCGAAATGCGCCAAAGATTCAGATTGGCCATATGGGGGGTGAAGAGAAATTCGTATCCCGCCTCCCGATGGGCCTGTTTCCACTGATCCTCGATGGTTTGCCGGATGCGGGCCCCATGGGGATGCCACAGCACCAGACCGCCACCGGCGTCGTCCTGGATGGAAAAGAGATCCAGCTCCTTGCCCAGACGACGGTGATCCCGTTTGGCCGCCTCTTCGAGCAGGGTCAGATGGGCGGTGAGGGCTTTCTTGTCGGCGAAGGCGGTGCCGTAGATGCGCTGCAGCATTTTGTTGCGCGAGTCGCCGCGCCAGTAGGCACCGGCCAGACGGGTCAGCTTGAACACCTTCAGCCGTCCGGTGGAGGGGACATGGGGACCGCGACACAGATCCATGAACGTCCCCTGGCGATAGAGGGAGATCGTCTGATCTGCCGGGATGGCTTCGATGATTTCGGCCTTGTAGTGTTCACCCTGGGCCAGAAACCAGTCGATCGCCTCCTGTCGGGGCATCGATTGTCGTTCCACCGGCAGATCGAGGGCGGCGATCGCCTCCATGCGCGCCTCGATGGCGGTCAGATCCTCGGGGGTGAAGGGGCGTTCGTAGTCGAAGTCGTAATAGAAGCCGTCGGCCACCGCCGGACCGATGGTCACTTGCGCGCCGGGAAACAACTCCTTGACCGCCTGGGCCATCAGGTGACTGGTGGAGTGACGGAGAATCTCCAGCCCTTCCGGGGTGGTGGGGGTGATGATTTCCACCGTCGCATCGGTTTCCAGCGGGGTGTTCAGATCCACCAGACGGCCATCCACCCGACCGGCCACCGCCGCCCGGGCCAGTCCGGCACCGATCGCCGCCGCAATGGCACCCACGGTCGCAGAGGTGGCAAACTCTTTGATCGATCCGTCCGGCAGGGTAAAACGGGGCATGGGAATTATACTCCTGAAGCTTCTGCGGTGTGTTGAACCAGTCGGCAAAGATCATCGACCAGGGCGGAAATGGTCTCTTCGGAGTCCCCCTCGGCCATGACACGAATTTTCGGCTCGGTGCCCGAAGCCCGAACCAGCACGCGCCCCTGACCCGCCAGGGTCGTCTGGGCATCGGCGATGGCCCTCCGCACCGCCGGGTCCGACAGAGGATCCGTGCCACGGGGGATGACCACATTCTTGAGAATCTGCGGCACCAGCGGATAGGAGGCGGCCAGCTCCGACAGAGGCCGTTGTTGCGTGACCATCCGTTCGAGAATTTTCAACGCGCTGACGATGCCGTCGCCGGTGGTGTTGTAGTCGAGGAAGATCATGTGACCCGACTGCTCGCCTCCCAGGTTGCACCCTTCGGCCAGCATCGACTCCAACACATAACGATCCCCCACATTGGCGCGGATCAGTCGCAGCCCTTCGCCGGTCAAAAACCGCTCCAGTCCCAGGTTGGACATCACCGTTCCCACCACGCCGCCACCCCGCAGGGTGTTTTGTTCCTTCATCATGATGGCACTCATGGCCATCATCTGATCGCCATCCAGCAGTCGTCGTTTTTCGTCGCACACCAGCAGGCGATCCGCGTCGCCGTCCAGGGCCAGTCCGATATCCGCACCGGTCTCCTGCACCTTGGCCCGCATCAGCTCCGGATAGAGCGAGCCGCAGCCGCTGTTGATGTTCAATCCGTTGGGCGAGACTCCCAGGGGAATCACATCCTCGGCCCCCAGTTCCCAGAACACCTCCGGGGCCACCTTGTAGGCCGCGCCATGGGCGCAATCGACCACGATCTTCATCCCGGTGAGCCGCAGATCGCGCGGGAAGGTGTTCTTGCAGAATTCGATATAGCGGCCCCGGGCATCCTCGACATTCTGGGCGCGACCGATATGGGTCGGATCCGGAGGATCGCTGACCACCGGATCCTGAAAAAAGCGCGCCTCGATGGCCCGTTCCACCTCATCCGGCAGTTTCATGCCGTTGGGGCCGAAAAACTTGATGCCGTTGTCGTGAAACGGATTGTGCGAGGCGGAGATCACCACGCCGATTTCGGCGCGAAAGGCGCGGGTCAGATAGGCCACCGCCGGTGTGGGAATGGTGCCCACCTGCACGCAGTGCATGCCCACCGAGGTGAAGCCCGCCCGCAACGCCGATTCGAACAGATAGCCCGACAGTCGGGTATCCTTGCCGATCACCACTGTGCCACCCCGGTGGTCCGGACGACGCAGCACCAGCCCGGCGGCCTGACCCAGTTTCAGGGCCGCGTCCGCCGTCATGGGATGGAAGTTGGCCAATCCGCGCACCCCGTCGGTGCCGAACAGTCGCGGAGGAGGGGCGTCCGTGCTCATGCCGGGGATCCTCGTGCCGAAAGAAAACGAAAGCCGCTGGCGATCTCCAGTGCCTGTCGGGCACCCGCCACATCGTGAACCCGTACTATGGCCGCATCCGCCAGCATCGTCAGCAGATGCCCCGCCTGATCCCGCTGCCGGGGTTCGGCCAATCCGGTCAACTCGCCAAGCAGCCGCTTGCGGGAAAAGCCCAACAACAACGGCACGCCCAGTCCGCGAAACACCCTCCGGCGACGCAACAGGGCCAGATTGTGCAGACTGGTCTTGCCGAAACCGATGCCCGGATCGCCGATCAGACGATCTTCGGCCATGCCCCGCGCCCGACAGAAGTCGATCCGCCGGGCGAGAAAATCATACACCTCCGTCACCACATCGTCGTAGCGGGGAGCCTGCTGCATGGTGGCCGGGGCGTTTTGCATATGCATCAGCACCGCCGGGGTGCGGGAGGCCGCCAGCAACTCGGCGGTGGCGTGACACGCTTCGGCAGGCTCCGGGTCGTCGTGGGCGGTCGCCGGACCCCGCAACGCCGACACATCGTTGATCAGGGCCGCGCCCGCTTCCAGAGCGGCCCGCATCACGGCGGGCTTGGAGCTGTCCACCGCCACCGGAATCGGCAGCACGGCGGCCAACTCCCGGATCACCGGCACCACCCGGTTCAGCTCTTCGTTTTCCGACACCGGACGCGCGCCGGGACGGGTCGATTCTCCACCCACATCGAGCAGATCCGCGCCCGCGTCCGCCATGGCCAATCCCTGATCGATGGCCGCCTGATGATTGCCCGCCAGACCATCCCCGGAAAACGAATCCGGCGTGACGTTGACAATCCCCATGATTCGGGGACGGGTCAGATCCAGCGACCAGCGATCTCCCGGCCCCCAATGCCAGACCGGATCGGCTCGCAGATGATTGGCCAGCGTCCGTTCCAACCCGTCGGCTCCCGCATCCGCGCCCGCATCCCGCAGGAGCGCGATGAAATCCTCCAGCTTCCGGCGGGGCAGACGACCCGCCGCCAGACGCAGCGCACCGCTTTTCAGCAGGCTCATGCCCTGGGGCAACAGGGCATCCCAGGTCGCGGGCCAGCCACCGCACCGCACCGCCCACACCGTATCGGGATCACCGGGATCGCCGGGGCCATCCGGCTCCCCCGAGCGGGGCGCGAACCAGGAACAGGCCCCGGTCAGCGGCTCCATCAGCACCCGAACGGTCATGAACGGCCGCTGTGGGCGTTGTCGTCGTCGGGATCGCGGGGGGCCTCGTCGGAGTCGTCGTCGCTCTTGGCGAGCCGGGGCTTGCCGTAACGGCGAATCTTGGAGGCGGTGGATTCGGCGTCGTCATCGGCATCCCGACCCTTGTTCTTGGGGACCGGAGGCGTGGGAGGCAGGGGCTTCAGAGCCTCTTCCGCCGTCATGCCTTTCATCAGGTTGGCCACTTCGTCCGCGTCCAGGGTTTCCCGCTCCAGCAGGGCCAGGGACATGGTGTGCAGAATCTCCATCTTTTCGGTGAGAATCCGCTTGGCGCGCTGATAGTTGCGATCGATCAGGCCGCGAATCTCCTGATCGATGGTCTGGGCCGTGGCCTCGGAGATCGATTTGTGCTGGGTGATCTCCCGTCCCAGGAAAATTTCCTCTTCCTTGGCCCCGTAGGTCATGGGTCCGAGGCGGTCGCTCATGCCCCATTCGCACACCATGCTGCGGGCCATCTCCGTGGCGCGTTTGATGTCGTTGCCGGCTCCGGTGGTCAGTTGATCGAGCACCAGCTCCTCGGCCAGCCGTCCCCCCATCAGCACCGAAATGGTGTTTTCGAGCTGCTCCCGCGAATAGCTGTGGCGATCCTCGGTGGGCAGCTGCATGGTGAGTCCCAACGCCCGGCCACGGGGAATGATCGTCACCTTGTGGACCGGATCGGTGCCGGGAATCGAGGCGGCGACAATGGCGTGGC
>JADGBU010000213.1:0-4656 GCA_015231295.1 Magnetococcales bacterium
GGTGAAGTCACGCCCCATGCCGACGCCTTCGCCCGGATAGACTTCGGAGCCGCGCTGACGGATGAGAATGTTGCCCGGCACGACCTTCTGTCCGCCATAGCGTTTGACGCCCAGGCGGCGTCCGATGGAGTCGCGTCCGTTGCGGGTACTGCCGCCCGCCTTTTTGTGTGCCATGAGTCGTCTCCCGACTTAAAGATAATGGGACCGTCCGCCCGAGGGTTCCACGGGAGAGACGGTCGCAAAGATGGGGTGAGGATTACGCCGAGATCGCGGTCACGCGCAGTTCGGTCAACTGCTGGCGATGGCCTTGGGTGCGACGATAATTTTTGCGCCGTTTTTTCTTGAAGACCAGGACTTTCTTGTCCTTGAACTGACGCACGATGGTGCCGGTCACCTGGCTGCCGGCGGCTTCGCTGCCGGTTTTGACGCCTTCGTCGTTGGCCACGAGCAGCACATCGGTCAATTGCACCGACTCGCCCTCTTCCCCGGCCAGTTTTTCGACGCGCACGACATCATTGACCGCCACTCGATATTGTTTTCCGCCTGTGCGGACCACTGCATACATGTCAACCACTCCTTATTCTCTGCTTTTGTGCCGTCTGTGCCGGATGCCATTGCTTCAGGCCCCGGGCTTCCGGGGCGATCGGAAACTGTTTATTATCACTCCGGACCGGAAAATGTCAACCCAAAATTCCGCAACAATTCCAAGGTTTCGAAGATCGGCAAACCCACCACGCCGGAATAGGAGCCTTCCATATGGGTGACGAGAAAGGCTCCGACCCCCTGAATCCCATAGGCTCCGGCCTTGTCGAGGGGTTCGCCGGTGGCGACATAGGCGGAAATTTCCTGTTTTGTCAGGTTCTTGAAGCGCACCAGAGTCGAGACGACCCGCACCCGCTCCTCCGGACGATTCCCGCCGCACACCGCCACGGCGGTCAGCACCCGGTGATCTTTTCCGGCGAGCCGGGCCAGCATGGAGGCGGCCTCTTCCGATCCGGCGGGTTTGCCCAGGATCTCCCGATCGAGGACCACGGCGGTATCGGCCCCGAGCACCACCCGGTCGCGCCGCACGTCGCGGACCGCGCGCGCCTTGGACAGGGCCATGCGGGCCACATAAGCGACCGGCTCCTCCAGAGGCGCCACCGACTCGTCGATATGGGCGGGCCACACCTCGGGATCGAGTCCCACCTGACGCAGGAGCGTCACCCGGCGTTCGGAGGCCGACGCCAGACACAAACGTCCCCCCGGAAATTGCCACAGATCAAGATTCGGGGCCACGTTCCCCGCATCGACACGCTTTTTTGCCAAAATCCGCCTCCCGATCGGTCAAGAACACTTGACGGTTTCCTTCCAGGGATCCTATTGTGTGCATCCAGTTTCCCACTACTGCCTGGTCGGCTGCGCGCAGGTCCGAACCCGGAAGATCATTATCGCGCTTGATCCCATGAAAAGCCAGCCATGAAACCTCCATCCCAATCCAACCTGCCGCCAGTCCTGAAACGCCTGGGTGAACTGATCGGACCGGATCTGGAGCGGACCAATGCGATCATTCTGGACCAGTTGAACTCTCAGGTCGAGCTGATCCCCAGAATGGGGGCGCACATCATCGAGAGCGGCGGCAAGAGGCTGCGTCCGGTGCTGACCCTGCTCACCGCCCGTCTCTTCGGATATTCCGGCAACGACGACGCCCTGCTGGCCGCCGTGGTGGAGTTCATCCACACCGCCACTTTGCTCCACGACGACGTGGTGGACAAATCCAACACCCGACGCGGACGGGCCACCGCCAATTCGGTCTGGGGCAGCAAGGCTCCGGTGCTGGTGGGGGATTATCTCTTTTCCCGTTCGTTCCAAATTTTGGTGGCCCACGGCGATCTCAAGGTGTTGCAGATCATCGCCGACGCCTGCGCGGTGATCTCCGAAGGCGAAGTGATGCAACTGGTGGCCACCAACGATCTGTCCACCAGCGAGGCGCACTATCTGGAAGTGGTGCAGCGCAAGACCGCTACTTTGTTCGCGGCGGCGGCCCAGATCGGCGCGGTGCTCAACCACCGTCCCGCCGAAGAAGAGGCGGCTCTGGCCCGTTACGGTCTGCTGCTCGGCAAGGCCTATCAGGTGGTGGACGACGCCCTGGACTATTCGGCCACCAACGAAGTGTTGGGCAAGAGTGTCGGAGACGATTTCCAGGAAGGCAAGATCACCCTGCCGGTGATTCACGCCCATCGTCACGGCAGCCCCGAGGAGCGTCTCTTCTGGAGTGCCTGTCTGGAACGCAAGGAGTTTCCGGAAGCGGCCCTGACCCGTGCGATTCAACTGGTGCGGGAACGGGGTTCGCTGGATTATGCCATGCAACGGGCCCAGGGGTTCGCCCAGGAGGCCAAGGCGCAACTGGCCGGACTGCCCGATACGCCGGAGCGGGAAGCCATGGCCATGCTGGCCGATTTTTCTGTTGAGCGCAGCTATTGACCTGCCGCTTCGACTGTGGTATGCTGTCTGGATTGGTCGGATTACCGGGGTGTGGCTCAGTCTGGTAGAGCACAGCGTTCGGGTCGCTGGGGTCGTGAGTTCGAATCTCGCCACCCCGACCAATCAAAAAAGGGCTGGATGATCACTCATCCGGCCCTTTTTTTTTGGGCCTGAGATGAGAAAAATCCAACCATATGTTTCAGACTTGTCACAAACGGAATTGAAGTGCATAGTCAATATCAAACCATCGCTTTCTAAGGATGCTTCATCTGGCGCAATGGTGCGATTCCACTTATGAACGGTCATTCTTGGTCATCATGAACAAAATCCTGCCCTCGATCGTTTCTCTGCTGTTGGCCGGCATCGTATTCCCGGCATCGGCTTCCGACCAAAACGAATCCGCCGACTGGATGATGGCACAGAATCTCTCCCTGGGAGAACAGGAACAGACCGCCTTTCGCAATCTGATGTCGGTTCTGGAAGAGACCACCAGCCTCGCCACCAAAACCAAAATGAACGCCGATTATGTCCCCGGCATGGTCACGGTGCTGTACGGCGACGACATGGAGGCCAAAGGGGCCGCCAAGGTGCTCGATGCCCTGCAACTGGTGCCCGGTCTGCATGTCTCCTTCGAGAACCTGGTCATGCGCGGCGTCGATAAATGGGGATCCGGCAAGGTCAAGATTCTGCTCAACGGTCATGCGGTCAACCACTCGGTGACGGCCAATCCCGCCCCACCGTTGAACATTCCCATCCAGGCCATCGATCGCATCGAGGTGGTGCGCGGGCCGGGCAGCACCATGTATGGCGAAAACGCCTATCTCGGGGTGGTCAACATCATCACCCACACCCAGGGCAATCAGATGTTCGCCAGCCATGGCAGTTACGCCACCCATATCGGCGGCGGCCACTTCACCCACACCGATCCAAAAACCGGACTGACCGCCAACCTGAACGTGGCCGGTTACTCGACCTTCGGAGAACATGTCACCAGCGGCGAGGATATTCTCTATTCTCCGGCCTTCGGCGGGCAAGGCGGCATCTCCTACGCCCCTGGCCCGGTGAGCAACAAAAGTCGGCACCGTTTCAACATGCTTTCGCTCGATTACAAGCAGTGGTCCCTGGAAGCCAGATATCTCACCTCCGCCACCACGGATGGTTTCGGCACCGCCGGTGCCATCCCCCCACCCGGCGACAATCTGGCCTGGAAACAGGGCGAGTGGGGTCTTCACGCCGAAAGAGAGGTCGATTGGCTGCCCGATTTGAAAACCACCTTCAAGTTCGGCTGGTCGCAATATGCGATGGAGATGGATCGCCTGACCTTCTTCCCGCCCGGCTTCGTCTCCCTCGACGCGAATGGCGCCCCCGTTTTCCATCCGGATGGCGTTGTGGCCAGCAGTCTGGCTCGGGAAGAGCGATTCGACGGCGGCGTGGAGATGACCTGGAACGGTTGGAAAAAGCATCAAATCCTGATGGAACTCGATCTCGCCTCCACCCGACTGGTGGACTCCTGGAGCGAATCCAACATGGATCCGGTCACGCTGGAGCCCAGACCCTGGCAACCGATCAGCGCGGAACAGACCTGGATCCGAAAAGGTGCCCATCGGGCCGTCACCAGTCTGATTCTTCAGGATCAATACGCCCTGACCGATCATCTGGATATCACCGGCGGGGTTCGTCTGGACCATTATGACGATGTGGGCGATGACCTCTCGCCCCGGCTCGCTCTGGTCTACCGCCTGACCGATCATCATATTTTCAAAGCCCAATACGGGCACGCTTTCCGCCCTCCCACCTTTTTCGAGATGTACTCGAAAAGTTTCGTGATCAACGGCAACCCGGAGATGGAGCCGGAGACCATCAACACCTATGAATTGGGTTATGTATACCGCGCCCCGGACAAGGTGGGACGGGTAACTTTGTTTCATTCGGTCCTGAATAATTTAATTATCGGTGACAACCTGACAGGTTTGTATCAGAATTCCACCGGAGCCAAAATCGATGGCATCGAGTTGGAGATCGAATATGCCCTCTCCCCCTCCGTCAAGCTGGATGGCTCGGTTTCACGACTGTTCACCGAGGACGAGGCCACAGGCCACGAAATCGAAAATGCGACCAACTGGCTGGGCCGGGCCGGTCTGTTCTGGCAACCGCTGTCCGATCACACCCTGGCCCTGCGCTACTTCCATGTCG
>JADGBU010000213.1:4855-5283 GCA_015231295.1 Magnetococcales bacterium
CAGAAACTGGCTGCTGACCATGAGTTACGACTTCTGATCGCAGCACCCTGGGACGAATCGTGACCGATCCAGAATGGATCACCGGTAAAACCTGCATGATTCCCGATGGAGGTTTACATTGTTTATCACGAATCTTTATGAATAATCGATCACTTATAAGGATTGCATTCTTTCTGCTGATGCTCTGGCAGGCAGCGAATGGATTCTGCGCCGATTTCAAGTCCCATCAACTGCAACTCGGGATCAAAATGTTTCCCGCGCTGGTGGGAGGCAATCTGGATCTCTCCAGCCAAAAAAACAAGGAGGGCGCCCTGTCCCTGTTGATCGTCTACGAACAGAATCGGGACATCGCGGAACAGATGGCCCACACCCTCGACACCACGGTCAAGATCATCGACAAATTTCCCATTCAGGTGGTGGTGTGTCCG
>JADGBU010000214.1:0-4737 GCA_015231295.1 Magnetococcales bacterium
TGGCGTGGATTGGGCACCGGAATCGATTTCCAGCAAGGGTTTCTCTCCACCGTGAAGGAGCGGGTGGTGCGGGTGCGCATCGCCGGTGACAAGTGTACCTTGACCATCAAGGGGGTTTCGGAGGGAATCTCCCGGTTGGAGTTTGAATACCCGATTCCCAAAGAAGACGCCCACACGTTGTTGCACTCCCTTTGTGAACGACCCTGGATCGAAAAGACCCGTCATCGCATTCCCATCGGCGATGTGGTGTGGGAGGTGGATGAGTTTCGGGGGGCCAATCAGGGGCTGATCATGGCCGAGGTCGAATTGAACGATGAAAACCAGGTGGTGGAACTCCCCAACTGGATCGGTCGGGAGGTTTCCACGGATGCGCGTTATTTCAATGCCAATCTGGTGCATACCCCCTTTTCTTTGTGGGGAGCCGGAGAGATGGAGCGGGACTCCTAACCGATCGGGGGATTGACGCGCCGTGGCTGTTTATGCGATCGGTGATGTGCATGGGTGCCTTCCCGAGTTGAAGGCACTGCTGAAGGCCATTGATTTCCGCGCCGATCGGGATCGCTTGTGGTTCGTGGGCGATCTGATCAATCGGGGGCCGGATTCTCTGGGGGTATGGCGTTTTGTGCGAGATCTGGGGGAGAGTGCCGTCACCCTGATGGGCAACCATGAGGTGCGCGCGCTCAGTGGCCTGAGTGGCCGACCCGATCGCGCTTTTTCCAATCAGATGGCGTTTGTCGCCGAGGCCCCGGATCGGGACGCGCTTTACGCCTGGTTGCGGGGATTGCCGCTGATGCATCACGATGCGGCGTTGCGTGCCCGCATGGTTCACGCCGGCATCTGTCCCGGCTGGAGCCCGGAGCAGGCCCTGGAGCGGGCCGCGCGGGTCCAGGCCATTCTTCGGGATGATCTTCGCATCGGCCCTTTTTTTGCCGCGACCCCCGACACTTTTCCCGATCGGGATCCCCCGCCGGAGGATGAAACGGCCCGCGATCACTTTGCGTTGGCGGTGATGACCCGTCTGCGTTTGTGTCATCCGGATGGGCGGTTGGTGTGGTCGGTCCCCGGCGCGCGGGGCGGATTGGCCTTTCGGCCCGATCCGGACTCCCCCTATCGTCCGTGGCACCGGGTGCTCGATGGCTGGCCGGAAGATGAATGGTTGATTTATGGCCACTGGGCGGTGGCCGGATTGACCCGTCATGGTCCGTTTCTGGGCATGGATTCGGGATGTGTCTACGGAGGGCGTCTTTCCGCCGTTCGGCTCGATCATCCGGATGCGCCCGTGACCCAGGTGAACTCTCCGGGCTATGTCAAACCCGAGTGAGGACATCCCTGGCCCCTGGACCCCGATGCATTCCCTCCTGATTCCCTTGGCCTGACGCGATCCATTTGTTATTGTTCTTGCAGCAGAGCCTGTTCCGACGCCTCGGCATAGAGTGCCCAGGCGGTGGCAATCAGGCTCTCGGCCTGATTCAGCATGCTTTCGGGCAGGGCTTCCGGATTGGGCGTGTCCACCGACATGGCACCGGAACCATCGGTGCTGGCCCGAAATTCGAGAATCAGGCCCGTGGAACGGTGGATGGCACGGCGTTGCCGGGGCAGCAAAATCCAGTCATCGGACATAGGGTTTCCGTCGGGTCATGGAGCATGGGGTTATGGACGCGTTGGAGTCGATCAAGCACCGTCTTTCCGCAATCGGTTTTTTCCGTGACTTCACCGATGAGGAGATGACGCATGTCTACCATAACGGTTTTTTCAAGATCTGCCAACCCGATGAGTACATCATCTGCGAAGGGGGTGTGGATCGCACCCTGTTCGTCCTGATCACCGGCGCAGTCAAAGTGACCCGTCGCAACGCTCCGAGCGTGGTGCTGGCAACGCTCCGGGAAGGCAGCATTTTCGGCGAGATCGCGTTTGTCGCCCGTCAGGTGCGCTCCACCGATGTGGTGGCCATCACCGAATGCCTGATCTTTCAACTGGAAGAAAAACACTTTTCCGGACTGCCCGCCGACATGAAGGTGAAAATTCAGCAACAGGCGGTCCGACTGCTGCTGCAACGCCTGGAGGCGGTCAAAAGAGTCACCGGGTACGAGGGATTGCCCGAAGGCGCACCCTGAATCGCTCTCATGATGCCACCGGGGAGAAGATCACGCCTGCGCCGGAGGCGAAACGGGGATGGGGCGGCACCTGGAACGCAGCCAAACGGGTCTGAAATGTCGAGCCGTCCCGACGCGCCGCCCAGGTCACGTCGGCGGGGTTTCCCAACCCCTGGGGAAGCAAGCGGGCGAGGGGTACCCCGCCGGGTTGGCGCAGATCCTCCCCGAAGGTGGCGACCGCCGCCTGATTGGCCAACTGGATCCAACCCTGGGCATCCGGCACCACCACCGGAAAGGGGATGCCGTCGAGCACCCCGAGCAGCCACCCCTCGACCCGATGCGCTTCGGCCAAAGTCTCTTCGGTCCGTTTGGCGATCAGCACGATTTCCAGATTGGCGGCCAGCAGCGGCAACATCTCTTCGATCACCGGACGATGGTCGAGAAAGTCGGGATCGAGAGAGGCGAACTCCAGCACGCCAAGCAGCCGTTCGCTGCGCATCACCGGCAAAAAGAACAAACGTCGGGGTGGGGCCTCTCCCAGACCCGAACCGATGCGCCAGTAGCCCTGGGGTGGCAGTTCGAAGCTCAGGGGTTGACGATCCACGGCGCATTGACCGATCAACCCCTCTCCGAGTCCGATGCGTCCGGGAGCCCGATCATCCCCATAGAATCCGGCCAGTATCAGCGATTCCGTCCCATCGCTCAACTCTCCCGAATCCAGCACATAGAGCGCGGCCTGATGCATGGGCAGAAAGTCGCTCAATTGTTTGAACCACGCCTGGGTCAATCCCGACAGATTGCGGGCCTGTTGCATGCAGGCTCCGAACTCGGCGTGCCGACTCTTGATGCGGGCCTCGGCCACCAGTTTTTCCGCCGCCTCCTGGGTTTTGGCCACCGCGTCCCGTCGCGCGTAACCTTCGCGATAGGCGCGCAGAGCCACCAGTTGCAGAAAAAACAGCCCCATGCCCGCCGACAGACCGATCGTCACCATCACGCTGATCGGGGTGGTGTGTTGCAGATCCCCGAGCAGCACCAGTGACCAGCTTCCGGCGGGATCGTTCCAGTGAACCTGAGCCATGGAGCGGGCGTGACGCCTGTTGCCGATGTGAATTTCGGACTCCTGGAGGTCGAAGGGGAGAATTTGCGGCGTTCCACCGCTTTCGTAGGCCTTGCCGAATTGATTCAGACGGGTGATGGCTTCGATCCGTTCCGGGGTGGGGGTGCCGTGGATGGCGAACAGCCACTCCGGTTCCGTGGAGGCGAACACCACCCCCTGGGGGGCCAGCAGCAGAGCCTTGACCCCGAAACTGGTCAGACGTTGATCCAGTTGTTCGCCGAGCAGTTTGATCACCACCGTGCCGATCACCGGATCGTTGCGCGAGGTGCCGGCACGGATGGCGTCGGCCACATAGATGCCCCGTTCTCCGGATTTGGAGCCCACCGCCGGATAGACATTCTCCTTGCCGGCCATGGCCTGCTGCCAGTAGGGGCGGAATTTGATGTTCTTGCCGACACTCAGGTCGTGATCGGTTTCGTGAGCGACGATTTTTCCTCTATCATCCATGACATAGATGCCATCCGCCCCGAGCATGATCCGTGCGGGTTTCATTCTGGCCAACCCTTCGGGATTGTTGGAGTCCCGTTTCCCCAGGGCCAGTTCCTTGAGCAGCGGTTCGTTGAGTCCGAAAAGGGAAGCCACCCCCATGGCCTGTCCGCGCATGGTTTCCATTTCCAGGCGGGCCGCTTCTCGTTGGGCCTGACCGTCGAGCAGGGTCTGGAAATCCTGTTCCACCAGACTCTGATAGAGGTGGGCGGTGAAGAAGCCGATCCCCAGAGCCAGCAGCAGGGCGCAGAGCATCGCCTGACGGGGTTTGTGCAACAGCCAGTGTCGGAGCGCGAGAGTCATGGGGAGGAGTTCCGATCGTGAACGCTGCGTTCGTGAAAGATCACCACGGCTCCGATCACCTGCCCTTCCCGTTCCAGGGCGGTGGTGGCGTACTCCACCGGCAGGATTTTGTCGGGACGGGGCCAGAACAGGGCATCGGTGCGGGAGCGGGGTTGTCCATCCTCCAGGGTTTGCAGAATCCGTTCGCGCCGGTAGTGTTCGCCGGGATCGTTGTCGTCTTCGGGGCGGGGGGGATGGATCCACTCCCGGATCGAATGGCCGATGGTCTCGGCCTCTGTCCGTTCCAGCAGTTCCAGGGCGGTCCGGTTGACGAAGGTGATGACCCCTTGTCGATCCATGCCCAGAATGGCCTGGTTGACCGCTTCCAGGATCAGACGGCTGCGCTCTTCGGCTTCGGTGGTCTGGGTGAGGAGTTCGGTGGTGCGTTCGGCGCGCAGCAGAATGTCGAGACTCATGGCGATGATCGGTTGCAGATCGGTCAGCAGGGCTCGTTCTTCCTCTTCCGGGATTCGGTTGGAGGCCACTTCCAGCACCGCGAACAGGCGGCCACCATGGGCCACGGGGACAATCAACACCGCTTCGGGCGAGGCTTCTCCGAGTCCGGAGCGGATGCGGAAGTAGTCGTGACCCGGTTGCCGCAGGGTGACGGGAGCGCGGTTGATGACACATTGCATCAGCAGCGGGCCGAGAGCCGCGCCCACCTCGGAGAGGGATCGCCCGGAACCGCCATAGCGGGCC
>JADGBU010000214.1:4782-5271 GCA_015231295.1 Magnetococcales bacterium
TCCAGCGGACCAGCCAGTTCGCTCAACAGGATCTGCGCCAGTTGGGCGGGGGTGTGCGCCTGTTGGAGTTGGGCGGCGATTTTGCTGACCAGGGTGCGTCGTACCGTGCGGGCTTCGATATTGATATGGCTGGCCGCGAGTTCGGCGAAGGCTCGGGTGATGGGACGGCGTACCGCGTTCACCAGACTGAAGGCCGCCACCATGGCCACGGCGGCGATGGCACCCATCACCCCGATCAGGACCGCGACCAGTTGTCCGGAGATGGTTTGGGAATCGCTCTCCGGGGCGAGGGTGGCTACGCGAAAACCTTGCTGATGCACCGGCAGATGGTGCAGACCCACCTGCCAGTTTTCTCCGCTTTCGGGATGGGCGACGGTCAGCAGTTGGTGATTGGCCTCCCGATCCGACTGTTGCAAGGCGGTGGAGAGTACGGTCAGACCCAGATCTTCCGGTTTTTGCAGCACCGCCTTGCGGATCGCCTCATCCCCC
>JADGBU010000215.1:0-3213 GCA_015231295.1 Magnetococcales bacterium
CGGCAAGGACATGTCCTTCGACGCCCAGGCCGGGGATCTGGCCAGCGGCGCGCCGATCGTGGTGCTGATCAACGGCGGTTCCGCCTCCGCGTCGGAAATCGTCGCCGGAGCGTTGCAGGATCACCGCCGCGCCGTGATCATGGGGACACAATCCTTCGGCAAGGGCTCGGTGCAGACCATCATCCCCCTGAACGACGGCTCCGGCCTGCGTCTGACCACCGCCCAGTATTATACCCCCAATGGCCGTTCGATTCAGGCCAAGGGCATCGCTCCGGATATCGTGGTCGAGGATCTGGATGTGAAGGATAAAAAGGGTCAGAACCGTCCCAAAGAGGCGGATCTGAAGGGACATCTGCAAAACGCCGAGTCCCCGGAAAAGGGTGCTCCCGCCGAATCCAACGGCGAGGAGAACAAACCCGAGGCCGAACCGAAATCCGAGCCGGTCAAAGAGAAGGATCCGGACAAGAACAAGGATCCGGACAAGGAGAAAAAACTCGACAAGGAGCCCGCCACTCCGGATCCGGATTCGGATTCCAAGAAGGAAGAGGGCGGCGGAGAAAAAACCGACGAGGAGAATATCGATCGGGTCACGGGACACGGCAAGCAGGATCACCAGTTGCAACGCGCCTTGGATCTGTTGAAGGGATTCCAGGTGCTGGAGAGCCGGATCAAGAGCAAACCGGCGGGTAGCCGACATTGACCGCCCCGGTCCCCCCGGACCAGAAGCCGGAACCCGAAGCCTCCGCGACTCCGGAGGCGATGACGGACGAGGAACGTTCTGCCCCGTCGATTGAGGAATCCCTTTCGGATCATGGGGATGGGATTTCCATCGCGGAAGAGGGCGATGCGACCGGTACGCTGACGGACTCTGTGGGTTCGGATCGGGAGGGCGTGTCGCAAGCGTTTCCGGGGGAGTTGCCGGACGAGGCGTCGGCTCTGGACGCATTTTTGTGGCGTGACCGGGACGGACCGCCGGATATCGACGGCTTCTTGCCGCCGGATCTGGAGGAGGCGTCGGATCTGGAAGGTTTTCCGATGCCGGATTCGGAGCGCGCTCCGGATCTGGAGGGCTTCTTGTTGCCGGAAGCGGAGGATGCGCCGGAGACGGCTGAATGTTTGATGCCGAAAGCGGAAGACTCGTCGGAAGCCTCCGGCGTTGCGCCGGAGACGACGGAAGGCGTGTCGGAAGCCTTCGGCGTTGCGCCGGAGCAGGCGGAAGTCGCGTCGGAAGCCTTCGACGTTGCGCCGGAGACGACGGAAGGCGCGTCGGAAGCCTCCGGCGTTGCGCCGGAGACGACGGAAGGCGCGTCGGAAGCCTCCGGCGTTGCGCCGGAGACGACGGAAGGCGTGTCGGAAGCCTCCGGCGTTGCGCTGGAGAAGGCGGAAGTCGCGTCGGAAGCCTCCGGCGTTTCGCTGGAGAAGACGGAGGCGGCCTTTTCGCCTCCCCCGGCGGCGGACAAGGTGCTGACCTACAAGAAGGGCGCGGAAGCGGTGGGATTGGAGCCGGAATCGGCTCTGGAGAACGATATCGAGTTGGAAGAGGATCTGGAGGGGGATCCGCCCTCCCGTGAATGGTGGATTTTGCCGCTTGTGGCGGCCATGGTGGTTTTTTTGGCCGGGATGGGCGCGGGGCGATATATGGAGTGGTCCGGCTCTCCCTGGTCGAAGGTGATGGAGGTCGTTCAGAGTGCCAACACCACCCTTTTGAGCATGGCCGGATCGGTGCCCGCCTCTCCGGAGTCTCAATCCGGCGACGCCGCGACCCCTACCGTGACCGATGCGGGCACCGCCCTGCCGGTGAAGTCGAACCCTTCCGCGACCGCCCCCGAAAACGGCTCGAAGGAGTCGGCTGCCGCCGAAGGCTCCGCGCCCTCGTCCCCTGAAAAGGGATCGACTGCCGCCGAAGGATCTGCGGCGGCCTCCGGGGAGAAAACGGCAGCTCCCGCCGGAACCGCTCCCCAGTCCGCCGAAACCGGCCCTCTGCCCGATGAAGTGACCGCACAGCCTCAGCCCTCCGGGGAGGAGGCGACCGAGATCGATCTCCAATACGAGGAGAGTCTGCCCCATGAGCCGGTCGCGCTTCCTTCTGCGCCTGCCGGCTCCGCGCGGCGGGAAGGAACCCGCGTGGCGATCGTGATCGATGATCTGGGGTATAATGTTCCGGTTTCGCTGGCCATCGCCCGACTCCCCTACGCCGTGACTCTGGCGATTCTTCCCGGTGGCGATGCCGCCCGTCAGGTGGCCGTCATCGGCAAGGAGAGCCACAAGGAGGTCATTCTCCATCAACCCATGGAGCCACTGGGTTATCCCCGTACCAAACCCGGTCCCGGAGCCCTGCTCATGGGTATGGGAGCCGACGAGATCCGTTCGGTCCTGGTGCGCAATCTGGAAAAATTTCCCGAAGCCATCGGCATCAACAATCACATGGGCTCCCGCATCACCCAGTACCGCCCCGCCATGGATGCGGTCATGGAGATTCTCAAGGAACGGGGACTCTTTTTCCTGGACAGCCGGACCAGTCAGACCAGCGTGGGGTATGCGCGGGCCAAGGTCGCGGGTATCCCCGCCGCCCGGCGCGATGTGTTTCTGGATAATGTGCCCAAGGTGTCGGCCATCGAGGCCCGACTGGCGGAGCTGGAACATGTCGCGCGGGTGACGGGACGGGCCATCGGCATCGGTCATCCCTATCGGGAAACCTTGACCGCCTTGCAGCATTGGCTTCCCGCCGCCACCAAACGAGGCATTCAGGTGGAAGGCATCTCCCGGTTTCTGGATCGGGGAACCCCCGAAGTCCGGCGTGATCCCGTGCCCGACAAGTCGGCGGAAACCGGCAAGCCGGTCAAGCTCAAAAGCGATACCTCCTTGATCAAATCCCTTCCCGGAACGGCTCCGGTCGCGGTGGATTGGTCCCCGACGGCCACTCCGGATTCCGTGGCCCGCAGCCTCTCCGCGATCCCTTCGGCGAAGGCCCCGATCCCCTCGGTTCCTTTCGCGGCCCCACCCGCCGGGATCCTGACGGCTCCGACCGCCGCCGCTCCGCCTCCGAATGCCATGGTTCCGGGCGCGCCTCTCAGGGCTCCCGCCCCGTCGCCGCTGAATCCGGTCCCGGTTCCGTTCGCTCCGGCTGCGGTGGCTCCGGCTGCTCCGGCTGCGGTTGCTCCGGCTGCGCCGGCTGCGCTTGCTCCGGCTGCGTCTGCGGCCGCGCCGGCTCCG
>JADGBU010000215.1:3240-5248 GCA_015231295.1 Magnetococcales bacterium
CGGCTGTGGTTGTCCCGGCTCCGGCTGCGGTTGCTCCGGCTGCGGTTGCTCCGGCTGCGGCTCCGGCTCCGGCTGCGGTTGCTCCGGCCCCGGCCCCGATTGCTCCGGCTGCGTCTGCGGTTGTCCCGGCTCCGGCTGCGGTTGCACCGGCTCCGGCTGCGGTTGCTCCGGCTGTGGTTGTCCCGTCTCCGGCTGCGGTTGCTCCGGCCCTGATCGCTCCGACGGCCCCGGTCGTGTCACCGGAGCCGTCGGTCCCGGTCGTGTCTCCGGCTCCGTCGGCTCCGGCCCGTGCCGCGACTCCGGCGACTGAGGCCAAGAGCCCATCGACCTCGGGAAAAGGTGCCTCTGCGACCAAAAATTCCACCACTCCGGCGAAAACCTCGTCCGCGAACAAGAGTCCCTCCACACCGGTCAAGAAAACCACACCGGTGGCCAAGAATCCAACGCCGGCCCGCACGGCGCGACCCCCGGCTGCGGCCACGGAGCCGAGTCCCTCTCGTCCGCCCGTGGTGCTGCACCGCTCCTCGCCTCCCCCCGCCAGGGATGGAGGGGATCATCCCTGGACGCCTCCCCCCGTTTTTCACGATCCGTCGGAGTTTGTGCTGCCGGTGGATCCGAATCCATAACCGAAGGAGTCTGAACCATGAGTGCCACCACCGAACGGGTTCTGGAACGGGTACTGGTACTTTTGGGGGCTCGACCACCCCATCTGGCCACGGCCCGCAAGCAGCTCGACGAGTTGATCGCCAAACCCCCCTGCGGGGATGAGACAGCCGGACCCCGCAAGGCGGTGGTCCGGCTGTTGGATCGTCTCGCCATGCCGATTCTCGAAGGGCATCCGGAAACCCGTCTGGTGGCCGAAGGGTTGCGGGAGCGTCTGCAACAGAGCGGTTCCCTGAGCGGTTCCCGTGCGCAACTGGAAAAGGCTTCCAGTTGGATTGTCCGTCCTCCCCAGGTGGATACCGGACGGGAGGCGTTGCCTGCCACCCTTTCCGGACGACTGCTGACCGCACTGCGTCTCTACGGAGAGTCCGTGGCGTCGATCGGGGGTGAGGCCAGCCGGTTGATGGAGACCCTCTCCCCCGGCGATCCCCCCTGGCCGGAGGTGGAAACCTTGTTGCAACGCATGATCACCCATGCGGAACCGATTCCGCCTTCTCGTCTGGATCAGGAGCGGGATCAGTTGCGTCAGGCGATTCGTCGTGGTCTGGAGGCGTTGCAGGCCGGTCACGCCTGGGCACCCGATGACGCTTCGGGCATGGCCCTGGGCGAACCCGACGCGGCGGCCTTGCTGCGTCAGCGTGGACGGGAGGCCAAACAACGGGCCCGATCCCTGGCCGCCCGCATCGCCGACAGCAAAGAGATGGCGGAACGTCTCAAGAGTCGTCTGCGGCAACTGGAAGAGGCGGTGAGTCAGGCGCGCATCGAAGGCTTCATGGATCCGCTCACCGGTCTGCCGGACCGCTTCGCGTTCACGGCGCAGCTCAAGCGTCATCTGGAACGGGCGGTCCATTTGAATGAACCGTTTTCACTGGCTCTGGTCCATCTGCACCACTTCGCGCCTTTGGTGACGCGTCTGGGACATGAGGGGGAAACCCGCTTGATGGATGGATTGGTGCGTCAACTGCGGCGTCATCTTCGCGATGACGAGTATCTGGCCCGTCTGAGCGTCGAACGGTTGGTGATTCTGTTTCCCCGTTCCGATCAGAGCCGGGCCGAGGTGGCGATCCGGGATATCGAACGCATGCTGACCCAGACCCGCTTTCTGCTGGATGAACAGGGGATCGATCTGGATGCCTATTGCGGAACGGTGGCGTTGGGACCAGGAATGAGCGGTCAGGAAATGTTGGAGTTGACCGATCGGGTGGCGGCTGTGGCGCGTCGGGAGGGCGGTCCGCGGGAGCCCCGGTTGAATCCGGAACGGATTTGTCCGTGTTGAGGGAGGAGGGACGATGAAAGCGGAGCGGTTGACCACGGAACTGACACGAATCCGGGCCTTGCTGGAGGA
>JADGBU010000216.1:0-470 GCA_015231295.1 Magnetococcales bacterium
GGATCTTTCCGGACGCATTCTGCTGGCCAACCGGAGCATGATGGAGATGTTCGGATATCCCAGAGAGGAGCTTCCGGGTCTTACCTATTTCGATCTGCTGCACCCCTCGCTGCACGATCTGGCCAGAAACACGCTGGCCAGTCTGACCGAGGTGGATGCGGAACGGCTCTATGTGCGCAAGGATGGCTCCACTTTCTGGGGACATCTGATGGGACGGCGCATGCCGGATCTCCCCGACATGGATCGCAGCGTGATTGCCATCATCACCGACAGCACCGAACGCAAGACGACCGAAGCGGCCCTGCAACGGGCCAAAGATGAGGCGGTATTGGCCAACAAGGCCAAAAATATTTTTCTGGCCAGCATCAGCCACGAAATCAGAACTCCGTTGCATGCCGTGATCAATCTGGGTTTTCTGGCCTCCCTGCATGCCAAGGATACGGTGATCCATCCCTATCTGCTCCAGATCC
>JADGBU010000216.1:630-1204 GCA_015231295.1 Magnetococcales bacterium
TCATGTGGATCCGGATCTGCCCCCGACGTTGCAGGGGGATCCGCAGCGTCTGGGTCAGGTGCTGCTGAACCTGATGAGCAATGCCATCAAATTCACCGATGCGGGGCGCGTCACCCTGCGGACGGAGTTGGCGCAGCCCGGAACGCAGACGGTGATGTTGCGTTTCACCGTGACGGATACCGGGTGCGGCCTCGACGAGAGTCAGTTGCAGCAGCTTTTTCAGCCGTTTTATCAGGGGGATCACGGACTGGCGCGCCGCTCCGGGGGTGCGGGGCTCGGGTTGGCGATCTGTCATCATCTGGTGACGCTGATGGAAGGAGCGTTCCGGGTGGAGAGCCAACCCGGACAGGGCAGCACCTTCTCCTTCACCGCCCGTTTCGGCGTGGTGGAGCTGCCTCTGCTCCAGGGGGAGGGGGATGACGCCACCCTGATCGCCGGCCTGGACGACGATCTGCAGCCCTCTCTGGATCATCTGTCGGGCGCGCGCGTATTGGTGGTCGAGGATGTGGAGATCAATCAGCTCATCATCACCGAACTGTTGCAGCGGGTGGGCGTGGCGGTGCGGGTGGCCGGA
>JADGBU010000216.1:1677-5213 GCA_015231295.1 Magnetococcales bacterium
ATATGCCCAATCCGGGGCCGAGGTGCGTCAACTGCTGCTGGCGGGTGAGGATGCTCGGGCCCGACAGATGCTGCACGCCCTGGGTGGCGTGGCGGGCAATATGGGCGCGCAGACGTTGATGAACGCGGCCAGAGCCCTGGAGCGGATCTGCGTGCCGGGTTCGCGCCTGGATGATCCGGCGTTGATGGAATCCCTGGATCACTTTGTGTCTTCTCTTTCTCAGGTTCTGACTTCCGTTCAGGGCGTGCTGACCGTCGGTGCGGAGTCCGGACGAACGCTGGATCCGGATGCGCTGAAACGGGTCCGGCATCATGTGGACGCGCTGGAAACGCTCGTGACGCATCGTCAGGTGGTCGAGGCGATGCACGAGATCACCGCGCTGCATCGTCTGGTGCCAAGAAGCTCCTGGATGGGAATGGTCGAGCAGCTCATGGAACATTTGTTCGATGGCAATCTGGTTTTGGCCGAACGGCTTGTCCGTCGTTTGCAGGAAACCCTGAACGAATCGGGGAGTCCGGGGGCGGATGGAGAAACCGTGTAAAGAAAAGACAACACGTCCGGAAAGTTTCCTTTTTGGATTTTATTATTGTTATTCAGTTAGTTGATAGGCTGTTTGTCCGTATATTCCTGCGGTCCGACAAAATATCTTTCCCCCCTTTTTCATCCGAATTCCCCATCAAGGCGCATGGTTGCACGATTGCAGGCCTTGGCATTCCCTTTGCTTTGTATACATTCCAAATGACATGAATTTAATATGAATTCATCCTCGCCGGGTGATCGAACGAATCCCCGGATATGGCAAGGACCATTACGCAAAGGAGTGACTCCTATGGAACAGATCGTCGGAACCACCGAGACCGGAGCCGTCGGAAAAGGATTGTTCAGGACCGGTGCCCGTGCCGTGGATGCGGGGAATGGCAAAAATGCGACCGGACGGAGCGAGAGAAAGTCCGAGAGAACCGGTACGAGTCATGCTCTGGTGAATCAGCATCCCTCCTGGGGATCCTTTTGCACCAAGGCGCGATTTTTCGGTCTGCAGGATCAGGATCTGAAGCTGTTGATGCAGGTGGGGCGGGTGACGCATACCCGAGACGGTCAACAGTTGTTTTGCGAGGGGGAGTGCAATGATGTGATTTTCATCATTCTGGACGGCAAGGTCAAACTGGGCAAGACCGCCCACAAGCCGCACTGGATCGATATGGGCCCCTACGGCATGATCAACATGGATGAGGACGAGGAGCCGGTATGGAGTGGGTATCATGTCTGTTCGGCGAGCCACAGTCTGGGTGGTCTTCCCTTGACTCTCGAAACCTGTCACTCCTTGACCGCCGTTTCGGACGGGGAGTGTGACCTGTTGGTGCTGGAAACCTCCTCGCTGGAAAAACATTTGGCGTTGCAGGGCAGAAGTCATCAGGCGACCCGCATCATGACCAGCTTGCGTCAGATGCTCTGTTAGGATTTTTCTGGGAGAAAGAAACGTGATCACTCATCCCGTTGGCCTTTTTACCTTCAAGAGCAGTGGAATCGATCCTTGCGCCAGTTTTGAGGATTGTCTGGATTTTCTGACGCTTTTTATGGAAAAAGGGAGCGGGGGAGATCCTCTGGAGAGAATGCCTGCCAGTTCGAGGCGTCATTTGCGGGAGAGTTGGCCGCATTTGTTCCGGACCCTGGTGCCCGCCATGGTTGGGGAAGGAGCCGAGGCGATGCGTGATTTTTCCCAGGGCAGGCGCGACGCCTCCTTGCCGATGATGATCTCTTTGTCGATCTTGAAAGAAGTGTGGGAAATGACCGACGAAGCGTTGGAAAACGCGGTACGTTTCGATCTGCGCTTTCATTACGCTCTCGGTCTGGAGGTGGATGAAACCGATTGGAACCTGCGCGCGCTGTATCGTTTTCGCGAACATCTGCTCTCCTCTCCGGAGACGATGTGGATGTTCGATACCGTGGCGACTCGGATTGTCGCGCAACTGGATGCATCGCTCATCAGGCCGGGACTCGACGCGAAGCGCATGCGTTTCAATATGATGATGCAACTGCGTTTGTGCGCGTTGGTGGGAACCCTGGAAGCGTTCCTGAAAGCCCTCGAAATGGCGGATCCGGTGCAATTCGGGTCGTTGCCGCGTCTGTTCGCGGAGCGGTATGGAAAACGTTCCGGAGCCTTTGCCAATGTCCGTCCCGATCAGTGCCGACGGCAGTGGGATCGGGCCATGCACGATGCCAGCACCTTGATTACCCGGTTCAACCCGGAGGCGACGATTCATTCGTTGATGTCGTTTCGGGCTCTCAGGCGCATGCAGGGGGAACAGGCCGGAGTGCAGGTCGGCTGTCTGCTGCCGGATTCATTGCTCGGATCCGACGCGTCTGAAATCACCATCATGCCCGCTCGGGCATGATACCCCTGTGGAGTTGACGTTCCACCCGGCGTTGCGACTCTGGATGAGTCAGACAATTCCGGGTAATACTGGAGGATATCATGGATATTTTTTCTACGACGGACCCGATCAGCATGAAGGATCTTCATGGCCGCACGGAGGGGCTTCCCTGTTATGTGGATGGACAGGGGGATCATTTCCTGACCATTCATTTCGAGTCCGAAGCCAACCGGCAGGCCTATCTGGCCATTCAGACGGAGCCCTCCTCGCTGGACCTGTCCAACAATACCGACGAATGGGTGGATGAAGGTTGATTTTTCGTCTCATGGGGATCGAAGGCACTGGGCTCCGACTGTTCTGATTGACTTTGACCGATGCTGGCTGAGGCTGTAAATCAGCCTGATGAACACTAATGAAACCATTATTTGTACGTTTCGGAAAAATAAAAAAATGGACACCAATCGGCTATCAGTTAGTTTTATCAAATAGATAAGCCTGATTTTGTTTTGATGTCTTATTGGGTAAGAAAAAATCCTTCAAGTTGCTTTTTTTGAGTCAGGAATCGCCAAAATCCAAGAAAGGCCGCAGCTATCCCATGGAGAGATCGTCAGAAGAAGGCGCTTTGAAATTCAGCCCGTATCAATTTGAGGGGCTTTGGGAAACTCGCGGAGACGCACGCCATCATCTTCCCGCAAACTCCACAGAGCAGTGGATCTTTCCCTCTGTATGCAGTCTGCCTTTCGCGCCAGTCCGCAGCAAGCTTGACCTCTGCTGATGGTGGGATCAGTTGATCGGTCAAGTTTGCGGTATGCAGCCTTCACCCGACTAGCCAACAGTCCGTAGTGCCTGATTACGTTGAAGTAGTGAGGATGAATATGTCGAATCAGCTTCCGGATATCCGCAGTTTGGGAACATCTGATTCATCCCGGCAACCCAACGATCCACTTGAACCTTGGCACACACCGAGCAGAAACGACTCTTGCAGGATCGCGGGATTTGGCAGGTCTGATTGGGATGATCAGGGCAGACAAAGGTGGAAAAGCCGAGACCGTCCGGTTCTCGGCAGTTCATGATCTTCCAGACAGTGTAGGCAATGACCCAGGTGACCAGTGTGGGGTAAATGGCGAGGAACTGGCCCCATTTCTCCTGAAAGATCCTTTTGAG
>JADGBU010000217.1 GCA_015231295.1 Magnetococcales bacterium
GCCCACGTTCGCGCCGGGCCCGTTCACTGGTATTCATGCCGCACCGACCCATGGCGGGCGGCCAGTGGCCAACCGTGGCGGAAAGCAAGAGTGTGTTTTTGAGTTGCACTTGGTCGGTTGAGGCCGGAGAATGGAGAAAAAAACTAAAAAGTGTATTTTCCCCGCCCTGGTCAGCACGGGACCACAGAGGACGGCGCAGGCAAAGGAGGTTGGGATGGTTGGTGTGCCTGGCCATTGAGCGGGGCATCGATTTTCAGTAGCGCTACAAAGCATGCTCCTGACGGGTAGGTTGAATGAGCACGTTGGCAGGAATTTTCAGTCCTTTGTGAAGGCGACGGATCATTTCCAGCGAGAGTTGTCGCTTGCGGTTCAGAATTTCCGCCACCCGCGCTCGGCTGCCAATGAATGGTTCCAATTCCTTACGACTCAGTCCCATCTGTTCCATCCGAAACCTGATTGCATCGATAGGATCAGGCAGATCAATGGCATGATGCCTATCTTCGTAAGCAGCGATCAGCGTGGTGAGGATATCCAAACGATCTCCTTCTGGTGTGTCGGGATCGGCATCCATCAGTCGTTCCACTTCAGCCAACGCAGCGTCATAGTCCTGTTCGGTCTTAATGAGTTTGATTTCCATCACACGGTCTCCGCATCGATCTGATCGTATTGGTAATGGGTTCCGACAAAACGGACGTACACTACGCTGTAGGGATAGTTGATCTTGACAACCAACCGGTACTTGTTGCCAGCAATGTTGAAAACAACCCGATTTCCCGTGAGAAAGCTGGCATGGCGGAATTGATTCTTGACATCGGCAGGGGTTTGCCAGTCTGCCTGGGCCACAAGGGCATGCCAGGCTTCAAGAGCACCCTTGCAATCCAGGTTGGTCGGATCGCGTTCCCAAAATTCCCGTAGCGTGCGTTTGGCGATGATTCTCATTGCGTAAGGATACAACGCTCCCAAATAGGGAGCAAGGGAAATATGATGAGGCATCACCTGCTGATCAGCCAATCCCTGCTGCCGCGCCCAGTCGGATTGGCTGATCAGCACAACGATTCTCTCATTCAAAAAAATCATTCAAGAACAATCGAATTGCTTTGATGTGCTTACTCAATCCATGAACTTGCTGCATTTTATGCGATCTGGAGAACGAGGTTGCGGTGAATTGCCTCTCTATTCGTCGCATAGATCGCGTTGAATAACTTGCTATTGTGATGACTGCACGCCATAATGGCCGCATGAACAACGGAGATAAGCATTATATCTGGCAATTGGCTGACTGGCCGACGATGCGTTACGATCTCGCTGTGCTGGCACATCCGCTGAGCGAGGTCAGCCGTGCCCAGGGGCTTCTGCTGGGCAGGTTGGTCGATATCGGATTTCCGCTTCGCGACCAAGCCAGTCTGACCGCTTTGACCGAGGATGTGGTCAAGACCAGCGAGATTGAAGGCGAACAACTCGACATCGATTCGGTGCGTTCATCTATTGCCCGCCGACTCGGTGTCGACATCGGTGCCATGGCGCCGGTTGACCGGCACGTTGAGGGTGTGGTCGAAATGGTGCTCGACGCTACCGCCCACTGCTCTGCACCGCTGACGCCTGAACGGCTATTTGGCTGGCACGCTGCTTTGTTTCCCACCGGGTACAGCGGTCTGGCCAAAATTCGTGTTGGTACGTGGCGCAACGATGCCTCCGGGCCGATGCAGGTGGTCTCTGGACCGGTGCATCGGCAATGCGTCCATTATGAAGCACCACCGGCGGCACAACTGGAGGCCGAAGTCACCAACTTCTTGGCATGGGCGAATACCGATACCCTCACACCCACCTTGATCAAAGCCGGGCTGGCGCATTTATGGTTCATAACGTTGCACCCCTTTGAAGATGGCAATGGCCGCATTGCCAGGGCGGTGAGTGATCTGTTCTTGGCCCGTGCCGATGGCAGCCCGCAGCGTTTTTATAGCCTGTCAGCGCAAATCCAGCGTGAACGTAAGGCCTACTACGACATTCTGGAGTCCACCCAAAAAGATACGCTGGATGTAACCGAGTGGCTGGCTTGGTTTCTTGGTACACTGTTGCGAGCAGTGGAGAGCGCCCAGCACACACTCGACGAGGTATTGGTGAAAGCGCGTTTCTGGCAACATTGGGCGGGTACACCGTTGAACGAACGACAGGTGAAGTTGCTCAACCGGCTACTTGATGGCTTCCAGGGGAAGCTCACCAGCAGCAAGTGGGCGGCCATTGCCAAATGCTCGTCTGATACGGCTGTGCGCGATATCAACGAATTGATCGCGCTTGGCATGCTGCGTAAGATGGCCTGCGGTGGGCGCAGTACCGCTTATGAACTCCTGGAGATTCCGCATTCGGCGGCCACGTCCACAAACGTCTTGCCGCCCGAGCCTTCCAGGAAGACGATCTTGCCCGTGGCCTGGATAAGCCATCTGGATCAACCCACCACAGGAGCGTGGAAAAGGCTATGATGTAACCTGGGAATACTCCAGAGGAGATGTTATGAATTTAGACAAATATATAACTGAAAATGCAAACCTAATCGATATATTTCCATGGGACGGTAACTTCAATACTGGGTTGCCCGAGATCGATAAACAGCACCGAAAATTGGTGCAACTGCTCAATATTCTTGCAAGCCATGTTGCCTTCAACGCCGAGACAAAGATCCTGGATAAAATTTTTACCGAACTGGCAGAATATGCGGTCTATCACTTCGAGACCGAAGAGGCGGTTTGGCGGGGACACCTCGCCGGTGACCCCGCCGAGGTCGAGCACCAAGCTATCCATCGCTCCTTTATGCAGGAGGTCTCATGCCTCGAAGCATCCCGGGAATCAAAACTTCTGTCTGAAGTGGCCGAAGAGACCCTCGGTTTCCTTGCCTGCTGGTTGGCGTCCCACATCTTGGAGAGTGATCGCTATCTGGCCTACATTGTATTGGCACTCAAGGATGGATTGTCGCTGGAGCCTGCAAAGCTTCGGGCCAAAGAGCAAATGGGGGGAGCTACGCGCGCACTGATCGATATCATTCTGTCGATCTACTCCACGCTTTCATCGAACACCCTGCGGTTAATGCGTGAACTGGCGGAGCATCGGCGGGACAAGGAAGCATTGCTCCGCTCCCGTCAGGAGGCGCAGGCAAATGATCGGCGCTTCTCACAGCTCATTCAGAACTCCTTTGACACCATCGTCATCCTGGATGCTGACGGCATCCAACGCTATGTGAGCCCATCCGCCGAGCGGTGCCACGGTTACGCTCCCGCTGAACTCGTCGATATCCCGGTAATCGAACGGATGATCCATCCCGATGATCAGGAGCGGGTTCTGGATGCGTTCCAGCAGATCATCAAGACGGGGTCTGGCGGCGCGCAGTACCGACACCGGTGCAAGAACGGCGGCTGGGTGTATCTGGAGGCACGAGGTTCAAACCAACTGGGGAATCCCGACATCAGCGGAGTCGTGGTCAATGTCCGCGACATCACCGAGCGCATGCAGGTAGAGAAGGCGTTGCACCAGGCCAAGGAGGCGGCGGAAAGAGCGGTTGACGAATTGCGCCGCTCCAATGAATTTCTGGAAAAACTTTTCAACACCACCCATCTCTCCGTGGTATTCCTGGACAGGGAGTTCAATTTCATCCGCGTCAACCAAGCTTACGCCAAGGCCTGCGGGTTCGAACCGGATTATTTCCTCGGAAAGAACCACTTCGACATCTTCCCGCATGCGGAGAATGAGTCCATCTTTCGGCATGTGGTGGCCAGCGGCGAGTCCTTCACCATCCTGGCCAAGCCGTTTGAATTTCCCGACCATCCGGAGTGGGGAACCACCTATTGGGACTGGACCCTGCACCCGGTCAAGGATGTCAAGGGACCGGTGGAGTGGCTGATTTTCATGCTGCGGGACGTCACTGAAGACAAGCGAGCCCAGTTGGCCCTGATCGAGGCAAAAGAGCAGGCTGAGGCCGCCAACCAGGCCAAGAGCAAATTCCTGGCCGCCATGAGCCACGAGATTCGTACTCCGATGAATGTGGTCATCGGCATGGGTGACGTTTTGCTGGAAAACGGCCTGACTGAGGAGCAGCAGGAATATGTGCATAGGCAACAGAAAGCGGGCAACAGCCTGTTGGAACTGATCAACCAGATCCTCGACATCTCCAAGATCGAGGCGGGCCAGTTGCGGCTCGTTGAGGAGCCAGTGGCCGTGGTGGAACTGTTGCAAAATGTGAGTGACATGCTGAGGGTGGTGGCCGAAGGCAAGGGGCTGACTCTCACTTGCCAAGTGGGGGAGGATGTGCCCTGCTGGATCATAGGGGACCACTTGCGGTTGAAACAGGTGCTGTTCAACTTGCTGGGTAATGCCATCAAATTCACCGAACAGGGGGAAATCGGGTTGTTGGCGGCAGTGGTCAAAGGTATGCCCAGTATGCTCCATATCACGGTGCGGGACACAGGGATCGGTGTCAGCCATGAACACTTGCAGTGCATCTTCGAACTCTTCACCCAGGCGGATTCAGGCATTACCCGCCGCTATGGGGGCAGCGGCCTTGGATTGACCATTGCTCGATTCATGGTGGAGCAGATGGGTGGAAGTATCCGCTTGGAGAGCTCCGTGGGGCTTGGCAGCACCTTTCAATTGCTTTTGCCTTTACGGGAGGCCACACCCCCAGAGGTGAGTAATCAATCCCCATCTTCCGTGGCCTTAACGAAAGCAGCTGATGAATTGCCTTTGCGCATTCTTTTGGCAGAGGATGTCGAGGAGAATCAGACGTTGATCAGCGCCTATCTCAAGCCAACTTCCTACCAGTTGACCATGGTCAACAACGGCACTGAAGCACTGGCGATGGTGCAGGCCGAGCCGTTCGACCTGGTTTTCATGGATGTGCAGATGCCGGTGATGGACGGCTACAGCGCCACCCGCGCCATCCGCAAGTGGGAGCAGGAAACAGGCCGCCAGCATCTTCCTATCGTGGCTCTGACCGCACACGCCCTTGAGGGGGAAGCGGATCGCAGTCAGGAAGCGGGCTGCGATCTGTACGTAACCAAGCCTATCAAGAAGCAGAGGTTGCTGGAGGTCATTCAACAGATTGGGCGGCAGAAATAATGAAGGCGTCAGTCCATGCCGCTGTACCAGAGCGAGACCACAGAAGACGGCAAGGCAAAGGAGGTTGGGATGTTGCGGCGTGGATTGATCCCGGAGGCTG
>JADGBU010000218.1:0-3404 GCA_015231295.1 Magnetococcales bacterium
GGGAGTTGACCGTGGCCGAAATCCGCAACTGGCTTAAAACCCTGGAAAACGCTCAGGGCAATGTGGTCGATTTCATCTCCGAAGGGTTGCTGGAGGACGGCTCCCTTTCCGACGTGGCACGGATGTCCGACCTGTCCATGGAGGATCTGGACCGAATGGCTCCTTCCGAAATCGCGGCGTTGATCCCGGTCTGCCGAGAGTTGAACCCCCATTTTTTTACTCTGCGGGATCGCCTCGTTCTGGCCTCCCAGACCATGGCACGAACGCATCTGATCTCCTGAAAAACCTGGACCGCACTCTCTGCACCCTGATCCGGGCCGGACATGTCCATTTGTTCGACTATCCCTGGGAACTGTTCCTGGCGGCTCATGACGAGTTGACCATGGCATTGAAAAAAAGGTGACTCACCATGTCCACTGCCGCTCTCGAATTCACTCTTCTCATGAATACCAGTTCCATTCAACAAGGAATGGTGCGGGTAAAACAGGATGTGGCGACAGGTCTGCGCGGCATGGCCCAGGCGGCCAGAGAGGAGAGCCATCGCATCCAGTCCGCCCTGGCAAGCATCACGGCGTTCCGGGAATTGAAACAAGGCGTCATTGACTCCCGCGCCGAGTGGCAGAAGGCCCAAGCCGAAGCCACCCGGTTGGGAGCGGCCTTGAATCAAGTCGGACCGCCGATCAAGGGGCTGAAACAGGAGTTCGAACGGGCAAAACAGGCCGCCATCGAAGCCCAGGCCACCTTTCTCAAACAGACCCGCGCACTCGACACCCTGCGGGCCTCCATGTCTGCGGCGGGTCTTGCAACCACCGGTCTGGGGGCTGCCCAGGCCGGACTGCGGGCCGAGTTGGCCGCAAACGAAGCCCGTTTCCGCACCCAGGCCAGATCCATGCAGAGGCTCCAGGAGGCCAGAGATCGGATCGGCATCGGCCCCAGGATCAACACGGACCGGGAGGTGCTGCGTCTCCAGGCGGCCTATGAACGATTGCGTGCCTCCGGCACACTGACCGCCTCGGAGTTGGCCCGCGCCCATCTCTCCATGACCGAGCGCATCGTCGCTTTGCGCAATGGAACCGATGGCTGGTCCGACCGACTCGCTCTTGTCCGGGAGCAATTGATAAAACTGGCTGTGGCCGGGGCAGGCATTGGTCTGGCCGCCAAGGAGGCGATTCAGTTTGAAGCCGCCATGGCGGATGTGCGCAAGGTGGTGGATTTTGCCACCCCGCAAGCCTTCACCGAAATGACCACCGGGATCAAGGCCATGTCCCGCGAGATCCCCGTCTCCCTGGTTGGTCTGGCCAAAATCGCCGAATCGGGTGGCCAGATGGGCATTGCAGCCAAGGAGATCCAGGGCTTCACCGAGGTGGTGGCCCGCATGGCCACGGCCTTCAAGATCAACCCGGACGAGGCCGGAACCGCCGTGGGGCGGCTCATGAACGTCTTTGCCCTGACCGTGCCGCAAACCCGCCTGCTGGCCGACGCCATCAATCATCTCGGCAACAACACCAACGCGGTGGAAAAAGATATCGTCGAGGTCATGAACCGCACCGGCGGCATGGCGCGGGTTTTTGGTCTCGCCAATACCGAAACGGCAGCCCTGGCGGCAACCTTCTTGTCCATGGGGCTTGGTCCGGAACGGGCCTCCACCGCCATCAACGCCTTGACCCGCGAATTGATGAACGCCCCGCAGCAGACGGACAAGTTCAAAAACGCTCTTCAAAGAATCGGCCTGACCTCCGAGGAGTTGGCTTCCAGGATCCAGAAAGGGCCGCAGCAGGCCATCATGGATCTCTTGGGCGCCCTGTCGGGTCTGGACCGGCAGACCAAAATGGAGACCCTGGTGGGGCTGTTCGGAGATCTCTATTCCGACGAGATCGTCCAGGTAGTCAACAACCTTGGAAAATACCAGGAGATCCTCGGGCTGGTGGGAAAAGAGTCCAACTTCGCCGGATCCATGCAAAAGGAGTTCACCGAGCGGATCAAGACCACCGAGGCCCAGTTGCAATTGGCCAAAAACGCCATCTCCGAAGCGGCGGTCAATTTGGGCAATGCCTTTCTGCCCGCCATCGTCACCGCCGCCAGGGCGATTGCCAGCCTGATGCACCATCTGGCGGAACTGGCCGAGACCTTTCCCAGAATGTCCGCCGCCGCAGTCACCGCCTTGACCGCCCTGGCCGGTTTCGGTGCCCTGCGTCTGGTCTGGAGCGCCTTGCGGGCAGGTGTCGTCAGCATGATCGCTCCACTGGGTTCTCTGGCCGTGGCCGCCCGCTCACTGGCGTTCACCCCATTGGGCGCAGTGCTGACCGCAGTTTCGGTTGCAGCCTGGGCCTTTTCCAAGGCGACGGCCTCCAATGTGGCACCGCTTCTGGAAAATGCCTCGGCCCTGGGCAAAGGCCGGGAAGCCACGGTTGACAAGATCAAAGCCTTGGAGGCGTTGCGTACCACCCTGGCCGCCACCCAACCCGGCACCAGGGAACACACCGAAGCCGAAGAAAAACTGGCCGCCATCCTGCCCGGGGCCACTCTTGCCCTCAATGAACAGGGCCGGGTTCTGGCCCGAGTGGGTGACGAGACGGACGAGAATGCCGTCCGGCTTGCCTCCTATCTGGAGTTGTTGCAGCAGGAGAATCGCCAAACCCTGGCCCTGCAACTCGATCTCCAGGCCCGCGCCTTCGGAGAGGCCAAAAAGGAGATGGTCTCATACGTCGAAGGTCTCAAGAACTGGTACGGCATCGGCACGGGCGAGGCATTGACCTCCACCCAGCGTTTCTGGCTCTGGATGGGCAAACTGACCGGAGCATACGACGACAACATCGCCAAGGGAGCCGAACACCGTCGCCAGTTGAGCGAAACCGAAAGCGGCATGAAAACCCTGCTGACCGAGGCCCGCAGGGCTGGACTCTCCGTGGCGGAACTCGGACAGGCCCTGGATGCAGTCCATGCCGATCCGGCAGTCCGGACGCAGGTGGTTGCGATGTTTCGTGCCATGCACCAGGAGGTGGAAGCAGCAACGATGAAGACCGCCAGCTTGGCAGAAACCTTCAAGCGGTTCTCCATCGCCCTCTCCGGCCCCGTTGCCGCAGCGAAAAAGGGGATGGTCGATGCCATTGGTGTCACCGACAAGCAACTGGGCAAATACAACGAAGCCCTCTCCCAACACCGGGAGAAACTGAAGCAGGCGGTGGACGACGAAACCAAATCGTGGAAATCCCTGGCCCAGGCATCAACCTCGGCCTTCAAAGGTACCACGGAGAAAATCGAAGCCGAATATGACCAACGCCGCCAGAAACTGACATCAACCCTCGAAGCCGGGCTGATCTCCGAACGCCGTCTGGCCCAGGCGTCCACTGCGATTCTGATCCAGGAAAATGACGCCAAGCTGGCTGAAACCCGCCGCTACATGG
>JADGBU010000218.1:3492-5203 GCA_015231295.1 Magnetococcales bacterium
AGCGCCAGGGTAGAAGAGGAACGGCTCCAGGCCCAACGGCACATTCGGGAACAGACCGGAACGGCCTACCGCCAGAACATCGACAAGCTGATCGCCGAGGAGAAACGTCTTACGGATGCCGCCCGGCAGTTGGCCGAGCAGCGTCGCGATTTCAATCTGTCGATCTCCGACCGGCTTGCCCGACTGTCGGAAAAAGGCTTGAGTCCTGGCCGGGTCTACACCTCTCGGCAGCAACGCATCGCGAGTGAACAGGACCAGGCCGAAGCGGCGTTGCAGAACGGAAATTTCGAGCAGGCCAGACGTCACGCCGAACGAATGATCGAACTGGCCGAACAGACCGCCGAGGCCGTCAAAAGCGGTGATCGCACCATCGTCAGCGAACACGCCGCCGTAGCCCACGCCTCCGAGCAGATCCGCAAGGCGGCAGAGATCGCCGATCAGGCGTTCCAGCAGCAGGCCGAAAGCCACGACTCATCCGCCGCCAAACTGCGCCAATCCTACGAATCCGCCTCCGGCGAACTGGACCGCCTGCACCAGCAGATGGCCGCCCTGGACAAAAAGCTCGCCCAGGAACACCAACTGATTCTCTCTGCCAACACCGAGAAAGTCCGAGAGGCAGGTCACGAGATCGACGACCTGTTGGAGAAAAAAGAGCGGGTGGTCAGGATCAGAACCGAACTCCAGACCGGTGCCTCGTCCCTGGAGACCGTGGTCCAAAATACCGCCCAGGGTGAACCCGATCACGCCATGACCAAAATCGATGCGGCGCAGATGGCCTTTACACGGTTCAAGACCGAATTCGCCGGATGGCAACCGGAGATCAAGGCCACCTTCGATGCCACTTCCGCCACCGGCGCCATGGATGGCCTGATGGCCCGGTTCCAGGAGTTGCAAAGCGGCATGGCTCCGGTCGCGCTCCAGGCCGATACCAGCCAGGCCGTTGCCGCCATCGATACAGTCCGAGGCCAACTCGATGCACTGCACGACAAAACCATCACCATCGACGTGGTTCACCGGGAGGTGGAAGCCCATGCCGCAGGTGGTCCGGTGGGCTTTGCCCGTGGCGGCCTTCTGCCAGGGTTCGGCGGTGGCGACCGCATTCGTGCGCTCCTGGAAGCAGGCGAATTCGTAATCCGCAAGGAGGCAGTCAGAAAATACGGCCTGGGTTTGATGGAATCCATCAATCGCCTGAGGCTGACGGAGATGCCGCGCTTTGCTACTGGCGGACTGGTCCAGCGGTTGATGGTTCCTACATTGCCACCCATGCCCGCTTTTGTCAGTGGCGGCGTCGTCACTCCACAAGTGGAAAGCGTGGTGCGGTTGGAGTTGTTCTCAAACGGCAGGCCGGTGGCCTCCATTCCTGGGCCGCGCCAACAGGTCAGACAGTTTGTCGAGGCCCTTCAAGAGATGCAGCGAGGGTTGCGATGAAACGCCTCGGCGATTTTTTGCTGCCCGACTCCATCCAATGGACCAACCGCTACGCCTGGGCCCCCGTGGCCCAGGAAACCGCCCGCACCCTGGGTGGCAGCAATGTACTCTGGCACTCCCCGCTGATCGGCGGTCGCCCCATCGATCTGGAGGCTGCGGATGATGTCACTTGGCTGACCAGATTCCAGGTGGAGGCGATCTTCGCCATGGCCATGCAACCGGGTGGTGTCTTCGATCTGGTTCTGGATGACGAGAGCTTCCAGGTGATGTTCCGCCACCAGGA
>JADGBU010000219.1 GCA_015231295.1 Magnetococcales bacterium
GTCCAGGGGCCATTGGCCCCTGGTGGGATCCAAGGGCGAAGCCCTTGGGACGTTTCCTTACGGCACGCCGCAGGCGGTGTTCTTTGCAGGGGAGTCAACCGCTCCGGGCGTTGAGAAAACCGGCGATGGCCAAAGCCCGTTGACGCCGCAAGGCTTCGTTGGGTCGTTCCACCAGCACCCGCACCTCCTTGATGAACTTGATGGTCCCCAACAACTGGATCCACTGGGGCAGGGTGCGGATTTCGGCGTTGTTCAGGGGCGAGCAGGCGACATAATGGCTCAGGAGCGCGTCGAACCGGGCGAAATCCGCCTGATGGATATATTTATCCGCCAGGGAGAACTCAAACCCTCCATCCAGCAGATCGAGCAGTCGGGGGCCGTAGTAACAGTTGTTGAAATCGAAGAAGCAGGTGGTGCCGTTCGGGGTGATGATCACGTTTTTCGGCGTGACATCCCCATGATTGTGAACCAGATGACAACCCCGATGCAGCTTCTGACGATGGCTCTCCTCCAGGAAGGGCTGGATTTTCGGGGCGAGCTGGGCGAACGGATCCCGCAACGTTTCCGGCAAGGAGGCGTGGTTCTGGTAGGTCGCGAAATAGGGCAGCCAGATGCGACAGCTCTCCTCGAAGGTGAAGGCCGGGGTCAGGGGGATCGGGGCGTCGATCTGGACCTGATGCAGTCGGGCCAGGGCGGCGGCGATCGGCTCCAGGGGATATTCGGGCCGGGATTGGGGCACGCCGGGAATCCGTTCGAAGAGCAGGGCCGGATGACCGTCGAGGGTGGTGGGGCTCTCCGGTTGCGGCGGCAGGATGCGGGCGGTCTCCACGCCGCGCGCCACCAGAGCCTGAATGAGCGTCTCCTCGTAGGCGGTATGCTCCGCGATGCGGCTGCTGGAGTAGTTGCCCGCCACCTTGAACAGCTTGAGAATCGCTTCGGACTCCCCGTGATAGACCCGATAGAGCCGGTTTTCCGTGGAGACCTGCATCGGCTCCACCAGGGCGTCCGGCAGGGCGTAGCGGGTGCGGATCTGTTGCGTCAGGGGATCCGGTCCGCCGGGAGGAGTGGGGATGCCCTCCTTCTGGCGATCGTGGATCAGGCGGGCTCCGAATTTCTTGAGAAACGCCTCCTTGGCCTCGCGGTTGCCCCGGGACGGAAAATAAAGATAGGCGTCCACCAGATGATGCATGAAAGGAATGTGGGGATAGAGATCCTTCCAGAGGGTGGTATCCTGGCTCAGGGGGATCTGGGTGAGGTGATAGACCGCGCAACCGCTGGAGCTGGATTCCGGATTGATCAGATGCCAGTGGGCGGGCAGATCGGCTTCCCGATCCGGATGGATTTCGATCAGGATATCCACATCCGAACCCAGTTTGGCGTTGGGTCCGTGGACAAAAGGAGCCAGATAGTGTCCCATCTCGCCGCGCAGGGTCGAGCCCATCAGATAGACCCGATTCACCGCCCCCCGGCAGGCCACCTCCTGGAGCAGGGTTTCGGTCACCTGGCGTTGCACGACGGTTTGGGCTTCGGGGGTGAAACGGATCTTGGTGGGCTTGATGAAGGTCATGCCCAGTTGTGACAGCAGGGTGCTCCAGGCGCGATAGAGTCCTTTGGCTGCCTCCGCGCCTGCCGTGGTGGCGGTGGTGTGGGGAAAGATCACCCGGCCATTGGTGGGCGAGTAGAGCCAGAATTGAGGATCGCACCCCACCTGGACCGCCGCCCCGGAGATCAGGGCGTAGTAGAGGTCGAGCACCTGACACTTGATGCGGTTCAGCAGATTGGGATCCAGTCCCGCCCCCTGACGGCTGAGAAATTCCACCAGTCGTTCGGTTTGGTTGAGGCCGCGCAGGGCGCGAAAATCGAGGGTGGACTCTTTTTTCTCTCCCCGCACCACCACCTTGAGTTGCGCGCCCTGATAGACCGTCCCCTCCGGCGTGTTTTCCTGGGCGAAGCCGATCAGTTTGAAGATGTCCCGCACCTTGGGCAGATGGTGCGCGGCCACCCGCAGGGTCATGGTGGCTCCGGGGGCGTTGCCCGAGTCGAGGAAAAAATCGAGTTCGTTGGCTTCGAGCAGTTCCAGCACCTCGGCATAGCTTTCCGCAGCGGGGGCGTCGGGATCGAGTTGCTGGAACCGACGGGTCAGTTGACGGAAATCGGCCTCGTCGATCAGCAGCTTGTAGTTGCGATAGTGCAGATGATATCCGTCGCTGCACGCCTCGATGGAGACCCGGTGCGGATGATAGGAGACCTCGTGCTTGAGTTGGGATTCGGTCCAGATGCGGACATCATCCTGATTGGCGTTGGCGAGCTTGCCATCCTGATAGTTTTTTTCCCGGATGATCGTCTGCAACTCCTGGGACTGCTTGCGGAAGATTTCCGCCAGCTCCTCGAATTCGTTGCGGCTCAGTTCGATGCGCAGATCCCGGTAGTGGATGTGGATATTCTCTTCCATGTCGAGGAAGAGGTTGCGATGGCGCGGTTTGCCGAGGATCTGTCCGCGATAGAGCACTTTTTTGATCACGCCCATGACGAGAGAAGCTCCTTGTGGAGGGTCGGGGGTGGCAACGGTCAGGGACGTCCGATCTCTTCGTCCACGGTTTGGATGATGCCGGGATCGAAGGTCAACAGGGAGTGATCCTTGTGATCATAGTCGAAGAGACTCAAAAGATGGCGGATGCTGTTGATGCGCGCCAGTTTCTTGTTGTCCGAGCGGATGACGGTCCAGGGGGTTTGGGGAAAGTTGGTCCGTTGCAGCATGTCGTCGCGGGCCTGCGAGTAGAGATCCCAGCGGTCGAGGGCCTCTTGATCCACGGGGCTGAGTTTCCACATTTTCAGGGGATTGGTTTCGCGGGAGGCGAATCGTTTCTCCTGGGAGGCCCGTTCCACCGAAAACCAGAACTTGACCATATGGATGCCCGATTCGGTCAGCATGCCCTCCACGCAGGGCAGTTGACGATGAAAGCTTTCCACCTCTTCCGGCGTGCAGAATCCCATCACCCGTTCCACTCCGGGCCGGTTGTACCAGCTTCGGTCGAACAGCACGATCTCGCCGCCGTGGGGCAGATGGGCGATGTAACGTTGAAAATACCATTGCGTCTTTTCGGTTTCGGAGGGCTTCTCCAGGGCCACCACGCGACAGATGCGGGGACTGAGAAATTCGGTGAATCGCTTGATGGTGCCCCCTTTTCCGGCGGCGTCCCGGCCCTCGAACAGGATCAGGAGTTTGAGTTTCTGGTTGACCACCCACTGTTGCAGTTTGACCAGTTCCTGTTGCAACGGGGTGATAATGTTCAAATAATCCTGTTCGCGCAACAGCTTGACGATTTCCGCCTCCCGACCCCGGATCAACTCCTCGAAGGGGATGGCCTCGGGTGGGGTGGTGGCGTCAGGGGCGGGAACGGGAGAGGTCTGGTCGGTCATGACGGTGCTCCGGGAAAAATGACGGGGTGTGAAAGCGATCCGGTTCATGGTAGCCATTTCGGGTCGGTTTTGTCGAGTTCGTGTGAGAATTTCCGCGCCAATTGGCTCTGTCGCGGTGGCATGGCGGGCGGAATGCTGTTATGTTTTCGAGGAGAGAACCGGATCGCTTCACGATGGAGCGGTTTTTACGTCGAGGGAGGCGCACAGGCATGGATCAATTTCCGGCTTACTACTACAAACAGTCCGCCGTGATTCCGGTACGGGGGAGCGGTGCCGGCTTGCGGGTGCTGATGATCTCGTCCCGCACCCGGAAACGGTGGGTGGTGCCCAAGGGAATCGTGGAACCGGATCTGACCCCGGCGGAGTCGGCGGCCAAGGAGGCGGTGGAGGAGGCGGGTATCGAAGGCCGGGTGCTGGAGCCTCCCATCGGTCATTTCGAATATGCCAAGTGGGGCGGAACCTGCATGGTGGAGGTGTTCGTCATGCGGGTGGAGACGGTCCGCGATCGTTGGCTGGAGAGCTTTCGCGAACGGGTCTGGTTGTCTCTGGAAGAGGCCTCCCAGCGGGTGCAGGAAGATGGCTTGCGGGAGATTCTGGGTCGGGTGCCGGAATTTCTGGTCGGAGTGGAGGAGCGCGCGTGATGGGACGGTGGATGCGTCGGCTGGTGTTCGCGCTGCTGTTGTGCGGCATGGGCGCGTATGGCGGCATGGCGGGATATCTCTATTTTTTTCAGACCGGCATGGTGTTCAAACCCCGGAAGGGGATCGAGGCCACCCCCGAAGCCTGGGGCATGACCTATGAAGCCGTTACCTTCGAGAGCGAAGGGCATCGGCTGCACGGGTGGTGGATTCCGGGCGATCCGAAACAGCCGGTGGTGTTGTTTTTCCACGGCAACGCCAGTGTGCTCTCCGGACTGCGGGATCATGTGGAGCGGTTCCGGAGTCTGGGCCTGAGTGTGTTTCTGTTCGACTATCGGGGCTACGGTCTGAGCGAAGGCGAGCCGGGAGAGGCGGCGGTCTACGCCGACTCCCTGGCGGCCTGGAACTATCTGACGCGGGTGCGGCAGATTCCCGCCGTGCGGATCGTCGATTATGGTCATTCGTTGGGCGGCGGCGCGGCCACCTGGCTGGCGGTGCGTCACGCGCCGGCGGCGTTGATCCTGGAAGGCACCTTCCAGTCGGTGCCCGCCATCGGCGAGGAGCGGTATCCCTATCTGCCGATCCGTCGCTTGAGTCGTATCACCTTCGACAATCTGGAGCGGATCGGACAGGTGCGGGTGCCAGTGCTGATCATTCACAGTCGGGATGACGAGGTGATCCCCTGGCATCATGGTCGCGCCCTCTTCGATGCGGCGGCAGAACCCAAAAGCTTTCTGGAAACCCGTGGTCGTCATCACACCAGTTTCAGTCAGGGCGGGGCGGAGGCCGAAGCGGGATTGCGGCGTTTTTTGGCCTCCTTGTGATGGGGTCCAGGGGCCAAGGGCCCCTGGTGGGGTCCAGGGGCGAAGCCCATGGGAAGTAAAACCCTTCTCGAAAATTGCGGGATATTGAGTTTTGGCAAGCTCTGAGGTTGCCCCAAAGGCACCGCCTGCGGCGGTCGGTTGGCGCGCTGCGCGAATGGCTACGCCATTCGCTTTTTGTAAAAGCGCGCCAAAGGCACAAGTCCCATATATGGACCCATCCTCCGACGCAAGGAAATTCGACAAAATTGATG
>JADGBU010000220.1 GCA_015231295.1 Magnetococcales bacterium
TTGAGAAAAAAGAGGGGGTCTGGGGGATTCATCCCCCAGGGTGTTGATTTTGAAGCCAGATCCATACCGCCAGAAGCAACAGCCAGCCTCTGGCATATCCGCTCCGAGTCGCGTTCATCGTTTCACCAGAGAGGCCAAAGGCAGATCGATCTTGAACCGTTTCTCCTGGCCCGTGCGGTTTTTGGCCGACAGCGCGAGTCGCAACCGTTCCTTCCCCTGGCCCCCCCGGGTTTCCAGGGCCCCTTCCCCCTGTAGTTGCACCCAGGGGGCGTCAACCCGCAACTCCTGAATCAAAAAAGTGCCCTGACCCTTCGACTCCACCCGCATGGCGACTTTTCCCAACGCCACCGACTCGGCGGAGTGGGGATCCCGACCGGCGAAACGCAGCAATCCGGCCAGCTCCGGCACCTGTTTGGCCGCATCCCGCAATCCGGGCACCTGAGTCCCCGCAGCGGTCCAGCGAAACACCCCCCGGGCCGGACGCCCCTGATCATCACGCCCCGTCACCTCTCCCGAGCCGTCCAGACGCGCCACCTGCCATCCGGGACCGAATACCCCGCCAGCCCATCCCGTGCCCCGCTCCCGGTCTCCCGAGGCTTCGAGCCGATCCAGCCCCACCGCGCCGGAGAGAGCCATCAACACACCGCTCAGGCCCGAAGGCAGACGGTCGAACCGCACCGCGCCGCTCTCCACCCGCCAGACTCCGCCCGCCTCCTGGCGATAATCCACCCGTTCCACCCGACCTTCGGGAATGGCCGCCTGACCCAGTTTCAGCAGGGTCGTGGGGCCGTCGAGCAGCAGATCGGCATCGGTCAAGGTCAGCTCTTCGATTTTCATCCCGTCGAGCAGACGGGCCAAACCGGGATTCCATGGGGCGATGGTCTTGAAAATCCAATCCGGATTGCCTCTGGCCTCGGAGAGAATCAACTGTCCGGCCAGCGGCTGAAGCCGATGCAACGCGATCCGCCCCTTGGCCTTGTAATCGCTGCGATCGATGTTCACCACCTGTCCGAGCAGCTCCCGCGCCGGAGGTATAGCCGGACTCTCCCCGCCCTCCGTGCCCGCCGACAAAGAACACGGCACCATCAACCCGATCCAAAGGAGCAGAGAACGCCCCCGGCACTTCCACGACCCGAAACTCGACACGCCCCAACACTCCCGCAACCGCTCACCGAACCAGAACAAAATATTTTTCCTCGCCACGCTGGATGTTGAGCAGCATTTGCCGCTCCTCGGCCCGCACCGCCTTGGCCAGGGCGGGAAAATCCGGCACCGGCAGACGATTCACCGACAACAACCGATCTTCATCCCTCAGACCCGCCTGCCAGGCTGCGGTTCCCGGCGTCACCTTCACCACCTTCACCAGGGTCTGCTCTCCATCATCGGCGTCGATGCCGAAGATCGCGCCCTTCAGACGCGGATCGATCTTTTCGCCCGGCATCCGTTCGGCTTCCGGATTGGCCAGCACCACCCGGAAAGTCTGTTCCCGACGATCCCGGATCACCTTCATGGCGATGGTGTCACCCACCCGGGCAAGGCCGACCACATTGTGCAGATCCGAGGCCCCACGCACCGGGCGTCCATTGGCCTCGATCACCACATCTCCGGGACGCAATCCCGCCTGATAGGCCGCCGAGCCCACCACCACCCGGGTCACGGCGGCTCCGACGCCTCCGCTCATGCCGAAGGCCTTGGCCAGCTCCGGAGTCAGATCCTGGGCCTGGGCCCCGAGCAATCCCCGTCGCACCTCTCCATGTTCCACCAACTGGCTCATCACCTGATTGGCCATGTTGATGGGAATGGCGAAACCGATCCCCACATTACCCTTGCCGCCCCCCGGCGACAAAATCGCGGTATTGATCCCCACCAGCTTGCCGGACAGATCCACCAGCGCCCCGCCGGAGTTGCCGGGATTGATCGAGGCGTCGGTCTGGATAAAATCCTCGTATCCCTTGATTCCCAGCCCTTTGCGTCCCAGTGCGCTGACGATGCCCGAGGTGACGGTCTGTCCCAATCCGAAGGGATTGCCCATGGCCACCACGAAATCGCCCACCCGCAAGGTATCCGAGTCCCCCAGAGGCACCGCCTGCAACCCCTTGGCGGCCACCTGGATCACCGCCACATCGGTCTCTTTGTCCACGCCGACCAGTTTGGCCTTCAGGGAGCTGCCATCCCGCAAGGTGACGCTGATGGCGTCGGCCTTGTCGATGACGTGATGATTGGTCAACACATACCCCTGTTTGCCATCGATCACCACCCCGGATCCGAGGCTTCTGCTCTCCTTCTGACGATTGCCCTGAGAGGGCAACTGAAAAAAACGACGGAAAATGGGATCGTTGAACAAAGGATGATCCGGCAGATTCACATGGCTGGTGGTGGCGATGTTCACCACGCCCGGAATCACCCGTTCCACCATATCGGCGAGGGAGGGCAATTTCTGTCCATCGACGGCGAAAGGCAATCCGGCCCACGCCGGAGAGAGCGTGACCAGAGCCGTCACCCACACACCCGCCAGCCACACCCGCAAGCCGTTTTTCATGCCTGGATCCCCCGCAGTGGCGCGACACCTCCCGTGGCGCGAAACACCCGATAATCTTCGAGCACCATCCGATGATCGAAGGCGAGGGAGTCGGCCAACCCGGCGATCTCCTCCAGCGCGACCACCCGTACCGCCCTGGCGTCATCGGCGGCCATGGGAGAGCCGTGGGCCTCGCCCACATAGATCGCCGTAGCGGTATGCATCCGGGAATCCCGCTCCGGATGGGAGTAGATGCCCAACAACGCGATCAAACGCACCGGCAACGAGGTCTCCTCCATCGCCTCCCGCACCGCCGCCTGCTCGACGCTCTCCGCGCCGCGATCGACGAAGCCCCCCGGAATCGCCAACCCATAAGGCGGATTCCGACGGTCGATCAACACAATGGGACGGCCCGGATGATCGATCAGTTCGATGATCACATCGGCGGCCAGAAAAGGGGTGGTCAACTCTCTCGTCATGATGACTCCATCCATTCCGCCTCGAAAATGTCCTGAAAGGCACTCCGGAGACGCCTTTCCAACTCCTGCCGTTCCACCTCGATTCCCAGACGGAACAACGACGTGACCCCTCGGCCCTGCAATCCGCAAGGCACGATGCCTGCAAACGCGCTCAACTCCGGCGCGCGATTGATCGCGAAACCATGATACGCCACCCCCTGACGAATGCGAACCCCCAACGCGGCGATTTTCTCCCCGTTCACCCAGACGCCGGGATTTTTCGCCTCCCGTTCCGCCAGGAGTCCGAATCCGGCCAAGGTACGGATCACGATCTCCTCCAATCGGAACACATGCGCCCGAACCGCGTGAATATTCGGTCGCAGATCCCGGATCACATAGCCCACCGTCTGACCCGGACCGTGATAAGTCACCCGTCCGCCCCGATCGCTCTCCACCACCGGAATCGCTTCATTCCGGATTTCGCCGCGTTGTCCGGATCGTCCCACGGTATAGACCGGATCGTGTTCCAGCAGCCAAAAGAGTCCCGGGGCCCCTTCGGTGACGATTCGCTCCACCCGGCGTCGTTGTTCATCCCAGGCATGGAGATAATCGACGCGCTCATGGCGGGCAAAGTGATAACGGTTCGGGTTCACGTCATCTCTCACCAACGGGGTCCAGGGGCCATGGGCCCCTGGTGGAATCCAAGGGCGAAGCCCTTGGAAGTTTCAACGATATCCTGATCAATAAAAATCAATGAATATTGACCCCCTTCAAAATCAACACCCTGGGGGATGAATCCCCCAGACCCCCTCTTTTTTCTCAAGGGTTGGTCTCCCCTCCCAACGCCTCGCACAACCCGATGCACTCGCTCTCCAACTCCCGGAACAGCTTGCCGGCCTTGAGCCACTCCTCGGCCCGCACCGCCACACCCAACCGGATCGCCTTGAGTTTCACCCGTTCGGCTCCCAACGCCACCGCCATTTTTTTCACTGTCTCGGTCAACTCCCGCGCGCGCCGGACATTCTTCTCATCGACCATCGCACGCAACGGATCCAGCAAAGCCGCCACTCCCCCCTTGCGCAGTTGTCCGCTCGCCTCCAAAAACTGGGCCCTGTCCTCCACCGGAGAGAGCACCGCCGCCCGCCCTTTACTGTTTTTCGCACGCCGATTCACCGCCACCCGCGCGGTGACATTGAGCAGTTCCACCGGGCGATACGGTTTCACCAAAAAATCGTCCATGCCCGAGGCCATGCACAACGCCCGCTCACCGGGCAGAGCGCGGGCCGTGACGGCCACGATCGGAATCCGACCCTGGCTGTCGTACTCCTCCCGGATCCGGCGGGTCAACTCATATCCATCCATGCGCGGCATATGCAGATCGGTCAACACCAGATCGAACGGGGCACCTGCCATCATGCGATCCAACGCCTCCTGACCATCTTTCACCGGCACCACCTGATGGCCCGCTTTTTCCAGAATTTCCGCCGCCAGTTCCCGGTTCTCCTCCAGATCCTCGGCCAACAGAATCCGCAATGACGGAAGCGACGGATCGACGAAGGGCCACACCTCGGGTTCCAGGGAGAGTTCGCACATCCGCCCTTCCAGAATGGCCTTGAGACAGCGCAACAGACTCACCCGCTTGAGCGGTTTGACGACCGGGATCAACTCCGGCAGGATCGCCAGACCGGTAAACTCGTCGATCCGACGATTGGCCGCCAGCAAAACCGCCGCCTTGCCTCGCCAGCCCGGATGATCCTTCAATGCCATCAATTGCGCGCTGTTGGGTTCCACCATGCGCTGATCCAGCATCAGCACCTCCCAGGGTCGGTGCTCCTGATGGGCCTTTTCCAAAGAGACGAACAGTGCCTCCCACTCTTCGGCCTCTCCCACCTCAGCCCCGAAGCCGTGCAGCATCTCCACCGCGATGGTCCGACCCAAGGGATGGGAATCGACCACCAGAATCCGCACGCCCGCCAGGGATTGCCCCATCACCGAAGCGATGCGCCCCTCCGCCTCCCCGCTTCCCTCTCCGGCGTTCGCCGGGCGACGGGGCAGGCCAAACCGCAACATGACATCAAAAATCCTCCCTTCGCCGATTCCGCTTTCCACCCGGACCGCCCCGCCCACCAACCCC
>JADGBU010000221.1:0-4493 GCA_015231295.1 Magnetococcales bacterium
TCCAGGGGCCATTGGCCCCTGGTGGGATCCAAGGGCGAAGCCCTTGGGACGTTTTTTTCTTCCTTTCGCGCCTTTTCCAAGCGAATGGCAAAGCCATTCGCGCAGCGCGCCAACAGACCGCCGCAGGCGGTGCATTCGGGGCAAACGGAGAGCCTGTCAGAACTCCACACCGAAAAATATAACGCAACACAAAATAACTTAAATAATAAACCCTTCCGCAACACTGGCAGGATTGCATATCATCCTGACCATATCCCCCTCAAATCAGAGGCAGGGGACATACGATGACACAATCGTATGTCCCCTTTTTCCATTCTTCCCATCACGCCGCTGCGTTACGTCTCCCAGGGCGGTGAGAGATCATCGGATTGTGGTGCCTTCTTTTCTTCAATCGGCTGCACCGGGGGCTCTTCGATCGTCGGCTGCGCCGGGGGCTCTTCGATCATCGCTTGCACCGGAGGCTCTTCGATCATCGCTTGCGCCGGAGGCTCTTCGATCGTCACTTGCACCGGAGGCTCTTCGATCGTCGCTTGCACCGGAGACTCTTCGATCGTCACTTGCACCGGAGGCTCTTCGATCGTCACTTGCACCGGAGGCTCTTCCGCCAATTCTTCCGGCTTCACGTCCGCGCTGGTTTCGGATTGCGGAGATACCTCGGAAGCCTCCTCCTCGCCGGTGGCCGACTCGACCGCAACCGCTTCCCCGCCCTCTCCGGCACTGGCACGCCGCGCGGCTGCCGTGGAACGACGACGACGCCTGCGACGAGGCGCACGACTCTTTCCCTCCGCCGAAACGGTCCCCTCCTCCTCCGCTCCGCCCTCTTCCTCCCCTTCCCCGGCCTCGCTCTCCTCGGAGCCCGAAGCCACCGTGGTCACGACAGGAACCGCCGGAGCTGGAGCAGTCGTCCGCTTCACGGGCTTGGACGGCTCACGAATGACCGGACGCGCCAGAATGAACAATCCGGGAGCCTCCGTCGCCTGAACCCCCTGAATGCCGGGAACACTGGAGAGTTCTTCCTCCTCGTCTTCCCCCTCCTCGCCATTTTCCGCATCGTTCAGAGTCTCGCCCGGACGCAAGGCGTTGGGCGCGGTTTGCGAGGCGGACTTGCGACGACGCCGACGCCGACGTTTCTTCTTTTCCGCCGTCTCGGGAGCTGCGGTGGTTTCGTTCTCCTCCTCCTCTTCGGGAGCGGAGGTCGTCGCGGGGGCGGGGGGTTGCTGTCTGGAGTCCACCTTGTTGGGGCGGGCGTTCTCCTGCACCGCAGGGGCCGGGTTGTTCCTGGCCGGACGCCCGGAATTGACCGCAGACTTGCCGGATTTCTGCTCGGAGGTGGTCTCATCCGGCAGCGGAGCGGCTCTGGGACGTTCGATCCGCTCGACCCGGTATTCCGGGGTTTGCAGCGACTCATCCCCCTGAATCAACAGTGGAATCTGGCTTTCCACCTCCAGACTGGTCAACTGGGCGCGCTTGTGATTGAGCAGATAGTTGGCCACATCCCAGGAGGTGCGATAGACGATGCGGGTGTAACGATTCTTGGAAACATCCTCCTCCAGCATCCGGAACAGATGAATCGCCGTGGATTCCACCGATCGAATGGTGCCCAACCCCTTGCAGCGGGGACATTCCATCCGATTGGTTTCGCTGAAGGTCGGCTTCATGCGCTGCCGGGAGAGCTCCAGCAGGCCGAACTGTGAAATTTTCCCCAGTTGAATCTTGGCGCGATCGAGTTTCAAGGATTCGCGCATCTGGCGTTCCACTTCCAGATTGTGCTTTTTATCCTCCATATCGATGAAATCGATCACGATCAATCCCCCGAGATCGCGCAGTCGCAACTGTCGCGCAATCTCCTCGGTGGCCTGGAGATTGGTCTTGAAGGCGGTGGTTTCGACATCCTTTTCGCGGGTGGAACGGCCCGAGTTGATATCGATCGTCACCATGGCCTCGGTGGGCTCGATGACGATATAGCCGCCCGATTTCAACTGAATGATCCGCTCATGCATGGACTCGATCTGATTTTCGATCTGGAAGCGCGAAAAGATCGGTTGCGTCTCTTTGTAGGGCTGCACCACCTTCATGTAGCGCGGCATCAGCAGACGCATGAAATCCTTGCCGCGTCGATACCCTTCATGCCCCTCGATGAGAATCTCGTTCATGTCCGAGCTGTAGAGATCCCGAATGGTACGCATGATGAGATCCCCCTCTTCATGAATGACCATCGGACCATCCGCCTGACCGGCATTGTCGAGAATTTTCTTCCACAGGCGCAACAGATAGTTCAGATCCCGGATGATCTCGCGTTTGGTCCGTCCCAGTCCGGCGGTCCGGATGATGAGACTCACCTGACCGGGGATGGCGATGGTTTCCAGAATCTCTTTGAGTTTTTTGCGTTCCACGCCATCGGTGATCTTGCGGGAGATGCCGCCGCCCCCTTCATTTTCCGGCAGCAGCACGGCATAGCGTCCCGCCAGGGAGAGATTGGTGGTCAGCGAGGCTCCCTTGTTGCCACGGGGCTCCTTGACGACCTGCACCAAAAGCTTCTGACCACGGGTGAGAATCTTCTGAATGGGCAATCTCTGACGACGGGGGAATCTCTTGAAGGTGTCGAGCAAAGGCGCGCCATCCTCATCGATTTCGACGCCGCCATCGAGTTCATCGGGTCCGGAATCGTTTCCGGCGCGCTCCGACTCTTCCGCCTCTCCGCGATCTCCGAACTCGCCGGACTCATCGGACGCACCGAAATCCTCCGACTCACCGGATGTTCCGGCCCCCTCCGACTCGTCGGACTCGTCGGATTCACCCGATGCGTCAACCGTCCCGGAATGTTCGGACACGTCAGACTCTTCCGGGCTTGCAGGCAGTCGCGCTTCACCAGACTCTTCCGCCGCCTCGGCGTCATGAGGCGATACGGATGCCTCGTTCGTTTCGCTCCCGTCCGAGGTCGAGGATCCGCCCAAAGAAGAGACTTCCGCCTCGGCAGAGTCCACAAGAGAAACGGTGTCCGTTCCGGCCTCCAGGTCGGACGACTCCCGAGATTCCGTTCCCGCGACCGGTTCGCTTTTGACTTCCGGGCACTCCGTATGGGTTCGGGCACGTCGTTCGGCCATCACCGGCTGACGCGACCGGGACGAGCCATCGCCGCCAGACGATGCGGCGGCAGCCCCTTTGCCGGTCACGGGCGGAGACTCTTCCTCCTCCTCATCATCCTCGTCGTCGTCATAATCGAACTCGCCATCCTCCTCATCATCTTCGGGCTCCGGCAAGGGCAGCGGCAGATACTCGCCCCGATCCCCCTTGTCGTTGGTCGGATAATATTTAGGATGGATATCGTTCACGGAAAGGAAACCTTGCCGTCCCCCTCCAAAATCGATGAAAGCCGCCTGCAGCGACGGTTCGACACGAGAAACACGTGCCAAATAGATGTTGCCTTTGATTTGCTCCCGGCTTGATGTTTCAATGTCCAGGTCGATCAGTTTATTGTCCTGAACGATGGCGACGCGAATCTCTTCTGGATGCGTGGCATCCACCAGCATGCGCTTGGTCATGGTCATGGTGAGGCGTGTTCTCCTGTATGGATTGGCCCGACTTTTCCGAAAAAGATCCAAGGCTCGCTTCGTGGCGTTCACCTCGGGGCTCGACGGATCGGACATGGTTTCCGGGTCATCCTGAGTCGAAAGCATCAGGACAAGGTCTTATCGAGAAAAAAATTCACGGATCGCGGCAGATGCATCCCCCGAACACAGCGCGCTGTGTGAAGCGGTCCAATCCCTTCCGCAAGCAAATAAAACCATTATAGGATGTTTTGTACATGGAAGCAAAGTCGCTTGAAGGATTTCCATCGGTTCGTGCTCCGGTACGCCGCGTGACGGTGAGCGTGGATGAGGCCGGCATGCGTTTGGATCGCTTTTTGAGCAGCCACAATCCAGGCGCGCCGCCCGCCTTGGTGCAACGCTGGTTGCGTACCGGTCAAACGCGGGTGGATGGCAGCCGGGCCACCGGAGGCTATCGTCTGGAAATCGGTCAGGAGGTGCGCATCCCCCCCTTCGCAAGCCGGGATCCCAACCGGAGCGTCACCGAGGCTCCGGAATGGGCCATCCAGATCCTGAGTGCGCGGATTCTCTGGCGGGACGCCCAGTTGCTGGTGCTCGACAAACCCCATGGCATGCCGGTTCACGGCGGCAGTGGTCAAGAGTGGGGCGTGATCGACGCGATGCGTATCCTGCTGGCCCGGGAAGGTCAGGGCGAAGTTCCGGAACTGTGTCACCGACTCGACAAGGAGACTTCCGGCTGTCTGCTGTTCGCCCTGGACAAAACGAGCGCGCGTCGCATGAGCGCGGCGTTCAAATCCAAGGAGGTGGAGAAGAGATATCTGGCCTGGGTGTCCGGGGTGCCCCGCGCACCGAGCGGCGTGATCGATCAATCGCTGATCAAGGGAAACACCCGTGGCGGAGAACGCATGGTGGTCACGGGCGACGGCGCAGAAAGCCTGACCGCCC
>JADGBU010000221.1:4523-5109 GCA_015231295.1 Magnetococcales bacterium
CATGGAGTCTCCTTGATGGCCGCCTATCCGGATACGGGTCGCACCCATCAGATCCGGGTCCATCTGCAATGGTTGGGGCATCCGGTGGCCGGAGATGAAAAATATGGCGACGCGGCCTTGAATCAACGCCTGCGCCATCTGGGAATCAGCCGGATGTGTCTGCATGCCCATAAAATCCGCTTCACCCATCCCGCTACCGGCACGCCCCTGGAAATCGAAGCACCGCTGGATGAGATGTTCACCCGCATGAGCACTCTGGATTCACAAGAGCCGGCCAGCCCCTCCCGAGTCGCACACAAGGCCGGATCGAGCACCCGACAGCAACTCCAGGAGGAAGAGGAGGAGCGGAGCCAGGAATTTTCGTGGCCGGACAACACGCCCGACTGGTGCGATGAGGAAGAGGAGGAGGAAGAAGAAGAGTTCGGCTCCTGCGTCCGGAGTTGGGAACGTGATGAAGAAGAGATTCCCCATCACAAACCGGAAAAAGAGCGCGCATCGACCCGCTTTCAACCGGAGGCCCGCGCCCAGAACCGCCCGGCGCGCAACACCGACTCGCGCCAGCCCGCCAGAGGGGGAAGCGAGGAGC
>JADGBU010000222.1 GCA_015231295.1 Magnetococcales bacterium
CTTCAACTCCTGGGCGAAGAGAGAGATGCGATACTCTTCCAGCATCCAGCGCAGGATGGTCAACTCCGGATCGTGCAGTTTCTCCTTGGCGTGTCCTTCGGCCCGTTTGCGGTATTCCAGCCAATGGGGAACGGTTTCGTGGGCGTTGCGGGCATCCTTGAGGGGATCCCGGGCGCAGCGGTCGAGACGGATGGAGATGGCCTGTAGATAGACCGGCAGACGTTCCAGCCAGGGATCCGGCGTGACGCGCATGAAATCCGCTGGCAGCAGATGGGTCAACTGCTCCTGGACATCGGGCACCGCCGCCTTGAGCACCGGCGGCGGAGCCTGGCGAATGGCGTGTCGCACCTGGACGTAGGCGTTCAGAATGCGTTGCGCCAGGGCCATGCCGCCGTTCACGGCGTTGACCAGCCGTCCCCGTCCCGCCTGCAGCCGCGCGTGAAATTCGTCCGGATCGCGGATGATCTCCCCTTCGGGGGGCAGGAACAGTTGGATCACCGCCCGTTCGATCACCTGATCCACCACGGCGAGGGGTTTTTCCGGCTTGCCCATGGTCAGGGTGAGAAAGGCCATGCCCGCCTCGTGGGAGAGGGGATGCTGACGGCGGATGCCCTGCAACACCGACGACAGATGCAGCATGAACAGACGGGTCAGACCGCGACGGGTGGTGGCCACGGCACCCATCGGATCGCTCATCATGCGCAGCGAAACCGAATCTCCGTCATCCTGCAACACCGCCACGCCATGAATCCGCACCCCCCCGGAGTCGAGAATCACCTGTTCCGGGATCGGGCCGAAATCCCATCGGATCAGGCCGGTACGCTCCCATTCGGCCTTGGGTTGTTTGATCAGCCGTTCCCGCGCATCCGGGCAGAGTTCGCTCTTGAGGGCCTCCAGATCCCGGCCCCGACCGAGAATCCGGGTGCCGGAGTCGTCCACGATCAGAAAGTTCATCCGCAGATGGTCGGGCAGCCATTCGCCGTTCCAGGCGTCCAGGGGGATGTCGCACCCGTTTCTGGATTTCAGTAATCGGATTAACGCAACTTTCAGCGAACCTTCCGGTTTCGTCAATTGGCTCATGCACCATTCGGCGGTCTGGGGCAGGGGCACCAGCAGGCGACGCAACGCCTTGGGCAGAGCCTTCAGCAACGCCTGAATCTTGTCCGGCAGCAGTCCCGGCACCAGCCATTCGAAGGGGAGCGGCGACAACCGGTTCAGCAGGGAGAGGGGAATCCGGACATTCACCCCGTCGTTGTTGCCGCCGGGATCGAAGGTGTATTCCAGGGCGAACTCCCGGCCATCGAGAATCAGATGGCCCGGAAAACGCTCGCCGGAGATCGAGCCGTCATCCCGGCGCAGCACCTGCTCCCGATCGAAATGGAGCAGACGCAGCTCCTTCTTGCGGGCTTCGGCGTACCATTCGTGGAAGCGGCGGGAGGTGTGCAGCGCGGCGGGAATCCGCTCCTCGTAGAAGGCGTAACGCTCGGGATCCGGGGTCAGGAGATCCCGGCGGCGGGATTTGTGTTCCAACTCGCGCACTTCGGCGATCAGGGCCTGATTGTGCACGAAAAAAGGCGCGCTGGAGTTGAAATTTCCCTCCACCAGGGCCGACTGGATGAAAATCTGACGCGCCTCGACCGGATTGATCGGACCGAAATGGACCTTGCGATTGGCGATCAGCACCAGTCCGAACAGCGTGACCCGTTCCAGGGCCATCACCTGTCCCGACTGTTTCTCCCAGTGGGCCTGGGTGTAGGCGCGGCGACAGAGGGAACCGGCGGCGGCTTCCAGCCACTCCGGCTCGATGCGGGCGCAGGTGCGGGCATAGAGCCGGGTGGTTTCCACCAGCTCTCCGGCCACCACCCACGGGGGGGACTTGCGCGACAACGCCGAGCCGGGATGAATCCAGAAACGGGCCTCCCGCGCGCCCAGATACTCCTTCTGATCCTGTTTGCAGCCCGCGTTGCCCAGCAGACCGGGCAGCAGAGCCTGATGAATCTCCGCATAGGTGGCCGGGGTTTCGTTGGGACGCAGACCCAGTTCCAGACACATCTCCTCCAGTTGGGTGTGGATCTCCAGCCACTCCCGCACCCGCACCCGCGAGAGAAAATTCTCCTTGAGAAACCGTCGGAAGGCGTTGTTGCCCGGATGCTCCACCCGGCCCTGTTGAATGAAGGCCCACAGATTCAGAATGGCGATGAAATCCGATTGAGTGTCCTTGAAGCGGGCATGGGCCTGACGGGCGGTTTCACGGCGTTCCCTGGGCTCTTCCCGTGGATCCGGCAGACAGAGGGAGGCCACCAGAATGAGCATCTCCCGCAATCGGCCCCGTTGTCCCCCTTCCAGCAGGATGCGTCCCAATCCGGGGGGCAGGGGCAGACGGGCCAGTTGTTTGCCGATCCGGGTCAGATGGCCGTGGTCGTCGATGGCTCCCAACTCTTCCAGAAACCGCATCCCTTGGCTGATGGCGCGGCTGGCCGGAGGATCGACAAAAGGAAACTGGTCGATTTCACCGATGCGCATCGCCTTCATTTGCAGAATCACCGCGTCGAGCGGCGTGCGGAGAATCTCCGGATCGGTGAATTGGGGACGGGCGAGATAATCCTCTTCGGAGTAGAGGCGAATGCAGATCCCTTCCGCCACGCGACCGCAGCGGCCTTGACGCTGATCGGCGGAGGAGCGGGAGGTCTTTTCCACCGGCAGACGCTGAATGCGCATCCGGTCGCTGATGCGGCTGATGCGCACCAGGCCCGAATCCACCACATAGCGAACCCCCGGCACGGTGATCGAGGTTTCCGCCACGTTGGTGGCCAGAATGATCCGGCGCGCCGATCCGGTCTGAAAAATCCGCTGCTGATCCGCGCCCGCCAGTCGGGCGAACAGGGGCAGGATCTCCTGGCCGGGTCCGGCATTCCGGCTCAGGGTTTCGCCGATTTCGTGAATCTGCTGCTCGCCGGGCAGAAAAACCAGAATATCCCCCTGCATGCCGGGTCGGGAGAGCTCCGCCACCGCGTTCACGATGGCGCTTTCCAGGCTCTGCTCTTCGGCCTCTTCGAGATCGTTCTCCTCGCTGGCCTCCACCACCCGGGGACGATAGCGGGTCTCCACCGGATAGGTCCGGCCCGAAACATCGATCACCGGGGCGTTGTCGAAGTGACGGGCGAATTTGTCCGCGTCCAGGGTGGCGGAGCTGATGATCAGACGAAACTCCGGGCGTCGGGGCAGAATCTGCTTGAGCAGTCCCAACAGAAAATCGATGTTGAGACTCCGTTCATGGGCCTCGTCCACCAGGATCGCCTCGTAGCGCGAAAGCAGCCGGTCGCTCTGGAACTCCGCCAGCAGAATGCCATCGGTCATGATCTTGATCAGGGTGTCGGCGGCGGTGTGGTCGTTGAACCGGACCTTGTGCCCCACCAGCCGTTCCGGATTCACCCCCAGATCCTGACGAAGATAGTCGGCGATCGAACGGGCCGCGATCCGGCGGGGTTGGGTCACGCCCACCATGCCCGCGCTTCCCAGGCCCAGTTCGAGACAGATTTTCGGCAGTTGCGTGGTTTTCCCGGAGCCGGTGGCCCCCCGCACGATCGTCACCGGACTCTTGCGGATCGCGGCGGCGATGTCGGCGCGCCGCTCGGTGATCGGCAGCTCCTCCGGATAGCGCAGCGTGGGCATCGAAGCCAGTCGCCGTTCCCGTTCGCCGCGCGAGCGTTCCAAGGCCTCTTTCAGCGTGGTCAGCCGGTCGGGATCGAGCCGCTGTTCCCGCTCCAGACGGATCGCCTCTTGCAGACGTTTGCGTAAAGGATGGCGATCCCGGATCATGCACTGGCTCAGAATGCCCAGGCCGGGCAGACCGCTATGGCTCAAAGGAGTCTCCGTCAAGGCTTGGCGTGGACCATCGGGGCGTGTGTCAATCGGAGATGGCAGAGGTGGCGAAGTAGAGATCATAACGCACGGTCCGACCGGTGACAACCGCATGCGCCGTCATCTCCCCCAGGGGCGGGGAGAGTCGGGGACGCTTCACCACCACCCGGTGCGCCGCCTGCGCGCGGGCCGTCTGCAACAGGATGGCGGCATCCGGGTCGTCTCCCACCACGGAGCGCACCTGTCGCATCTCTTTTTTCACCAGGGCGGCTTTGGTGCGTTCCGGATGCATCGGATCCAAATAGATCACCTCCGGCGGCGCGTGAGTCGCGCAGCGGTCCGCCAGATGGGCGCGGGCATCGCCCAGGGTCAGGGTCAGACGGGCCGCCTCGGGAAGCCCCTCCCGCCGCGCCCGCTGCAAACCATCTTCCAGCAGGGCGTGGATCACCGGCGAACGCTCCACCATCTCCACCCGACAGCCGAGAGCCGCCAGCACGAAGGCATCCCGTCCCAGACCCGGCGTGGCGTCCAGCACGTCGGGGCGCACCCCGCCCTTCAGACCGATCGCCCGGGCCAGGGTCTGTTTCAACCCCTCCTGACGCCGCGCCTGGGCAATGGCCGCCGAAAACTCCACAAAGACCGGTTGTCCCCGGCCCCGCTCCCGGGCCAGCAGTTCCAGGCGCGTCGGGGTCAGGTTCAGCACCAGCCGATCCGCCGTCTCCGCCCAGTCGAGACAGGGCAGAGAGAGCCGTTCCGCCAGATGCCGGGCCGCGACGCGGCATGCTTCGGCCTCGGTCGTCATCACCAGGGAAGGGAGCGTCTCAGGGTGCCGCTCATCCATGGGGCGCAACCGGTTCCGGAGGGGGCATCTCCACGCCGATCCGCGACGCCAGAAGATGCAAGGAGGTACGCGCCCGATCGAAATCGAACTGATCCAGATCCCGTTCCATGGCCTGGACCAAGAGAGAGATCTCCGGCGGGGTCTCGCTCATCCGTTCTTTCAGGAGTTCGAAGGTATCCAGAGCCTCCCCGGAGGAGGTGGAAAGCAGTCGGGCCAGTTGCCGCAACAACGGGCCGATCGACTCCGGATCCGGCGGCGTGACCGGCTGATCCAAAGTCGGCGGCGGAAGCGACTCCTCCCCGATGGGGCTCTCCAGCCGGGAGATGGCCTCCATCAACGGCACCAGAGCCTGATCGAAGTGCAGCAGCAGCGTGGGCCACTGCTCCCGTTGATCGTCCTTGC
>JADGBU010000223.1:0-2989 GCA_015231295.1 Magnetococcales bacterium
GACTTGTCAAAGAGTACACCCAACGGGTGAGATTTCGTCGTCTCTTGCCCGATTCGTGGAAATTTAAGCCATGACGATCGTTGATCCCTCGACCTTGTTTTGTTTCCGATTCTTGTGGAAATCCGCATCAGTGTCCATAAAATTCCTGCGGCCCATCGCCAAATGGTTTGGCAATGGGGCTCAAAATGGGTCGGATGTTCTTTTGGGAAGGGCATATCTTTAGTTATTCGTTTATAAAATATAAATTATCTAGTATTGCAGCAAGAAGATGTGGCGTGCGGCACCTGGGGATTGAATGATGTTGGGGTGAGGACAGGTTCCGGTGAATTTATTCTTGAATTTTTCGCAAATCGTGCATATCATTTCAAGAACAGCCGTACAGATGGGATGAGGCATTGGGTGAATGGCGATCAAATCATGCGCAATGAAGGAGTTTCATAGCATGCACATGCACATGTTATCATCTATTGCATGTTGTTACTCTGCTTATAATTGTTATAAAATTCAAATCAAATCTATTATATTAAAATCGCAAACATACACACTTTTTATCATGCTGTTATGCGCGTCTGCGGGTGTTGCCGCAGAACCTCCACGGATCGCACCGCTCTCAGAAACCACAGAAAAACAACTAGCTTACCTGGTATCAGACCTGCGCATCCCATTCTGGCAGATTATGGCGCGGGGGATTGAGACCGGTTCGGTCCGTCATGGCTACAAGACGACCATACGGAGTGCTGACAACGATCCCGGAAAGGAGTTGGAGCACACCATGCAAGCGATCCGCGATGGGGTGGCCGGTCTGATCGTTTCCCCTACCAATTCCAGCGCCTGCGTAACGATCCTGAAACTGGCAGAACGTGCCAACATACCTGTAGTTATTGCAGATATCGGCGCTGATCGCGGTGAGTATGTCACTTACATCTCATCCGACAATTTCACTGGGGCATACGGGTTGGGGCAATTGCTCGTCAAACGCATGAGGGAGATGGGATGGGAGAATGGAACGGTCGGAATTGTTTCGATTCCTCAGAAACGGGAGAATGGACAGGCGCGCACTGCCGGTTTCATGAAGGCGCTGGATGAGGCCGGAATTAGGGGCGCAGGGATGATGCAGCAGGTCGATTTCTCGTATCAGGAGACCTACGTGTATAGCAAGACCTTGATTGCCACCCAACCCCAGATGCGGGCACTTTGGCTTCAGGGATCAAACCGGTATCAGGGGGCATTGGATGCCATGGCCGATGCGAACCGGAAAGGAGAGATCTTGCTGATTACCTTTGATGCCGAACCGGAATTCATAGATATGATTCCAAAGAAATTAATAGTTGGTGCCGGCATGCAGCAACCGTTTCTGATGGGCGAGGAAGCAGTGCGACATATGGATCGGCATTTGTCCGGTCAACCCGTTTCCAAAGTGGTTCATCTGCCTGTACTGGTAGTCTCCGACAGTAACATCAATACGTTGTTGCCTGTCATCCGACGCAATGTTCTCGGTCTGATTGCACCATAGGGGAATTGGGATGGATGGCCATCTTTGGATAAACCGGTGGTCCATACGTGTCGTTTTTGGCGTACTCGTCGCCTTGGTCGTGATGGTGACGGTTGGTTTGCAATCCTATTTCTTTTTCCTTTCCAGAAAACATGAACTGGATGAGCACCTGCTGGCTAACGCACGCGAGAGCGTAGCCCTGCTTCAACCCATTGTGACCCGATTGATCTCGGCATACGCGGTCGAGGAGTATGAAAAACTCGTTGCCGTGGAGTTGGAACGCAGCAACAACTTCGCCATCGTGGTGGAAAATCGCATCATGGGCAAGATTACCGGAGAAGGGGTGTATGCTAGTGGCATGATGCGTAAATCCGGTCATGGTGGGCTCATGATGGTGAATATCAAAGATCCAATCCATCGGAAATGGCTTGATGATAGTTATCATATACAGCAGGTTGCGCTGCAAAATGATCGTGGGGAGTCTCTGGGTACGATCACCATATATGTGTCCAACGACGAAATGCGTCGGGATCTGGAGCAAATCCTGTTTGCCGGGATCATCAATGCCTTTGTCATCACCGTAATTCTGGTACTCGCCTTGCTGCATCTGGTCAATGCACTGCTGTTGAAACCCCTCTTTTGCATTCTCACCGAGATTCAGGACGTGGATGACGATGGCATCCCACGGTCGTCTCCGGTGGTCTCCGGTTTCAAGGAGATTGCGATCCTTGCCACGGCCATCGGTCACATGCTCGCGGCCATCCGGGACTCCCGCCATGCCCTGCACCGCAACCAGGTTGCGCTGGAGGTAGAAAAACAGCGCCTGACCAATATCATTGAGGGCACCCGGGCTGGAACCTGGGAGTGGAACGTTCAGACAGGTGAGACCATTTTCAATGAACGGTGGGCAGAGATTCTGGGCTACTCCCTGGCCGACTTGGCGCCCATCTCCATCACGACATGGGTGCAACTGACCCATCCGGACGATCTCCACACATCCAACCAATTTCTGGAGCAACATTTCAAGGGTCAACTGGAATATTACGAATTCAAGGCCCGCATGCGGCACAAGGCGGGACACTGGGTATGGGTGATGGATCGCGGCAAGTTGATGTCGCGCACGCCAGAGGGGTTGCCATTGTGGATGACAGGAACCCATACCGACATCACCGAGTTGCAAGTGGCCGAGGAGAGGATGCTTGCCGCCAAAGAACAGGCGGAAAAAGCCAGCCGGGCCAAAAGTGACTTCCTGGCCAATATGAGCCACGAAATCCGTACTCCCATGAATGCCATTCTTGGTATGGCAGATCTGTTATGGGAAAGCCCGTTGCAACCCGAACAACGCAAATTTGTGCAGGTGTTTCGCGGTGCGGGCGAAAATCTTTTGGGAATCATCAACGATGTGCTGGATCTGGCCAAAATCGAGTCAGGTCTCTTTACCCTGGAGCGGATTCCATTCAACCTCGTCGATGAACTCCATGTGGTGTGCGACATCAT
>JADGBU010000223.1:3049-5068 GCA_015231295.1 Magnetococcales bacterium
GCGTACAGGGGGATCCGGCGAGATTGCGGCAGATCTTTCTGAATTTGTTGAGCAATGCGGTGAAGTTCACCGAACTGGGGACCATTCGCATGGAGGCCAATTGCGTACCGCCGCCCGCAGAAGCACTCCAACCGGAATCCACATGGATTGCCTTTCGGGTGATCGATACCGGGATTGGCATTGCACAGGAGCGGTTGACACAGATTTTCGAGCATTTCGTACAAGCCGACTCATCCATCACTCGTCGATTCGGAGGTACGGGTCTGGGATTGTCAATTGTGAAGCGTCTGGTTGAGACGATGGGCGGCACGATCCAGGTCGAGAGTCTTCCCGGCCAAGGGACCACCTTTATATGTACGATTCCCTTCATGCCTGATCTTTCGCAGCTTCCCGCCGCGCTTCCGGATCTTGGAGGTATCCGAATTCTGGTGGCGGATGCCCGTCTGGAGAGTCGCATGATGCTTCGGGAGTATCTAACCCCGCTGCATGCAGGGGTGGATGAAGCCGAACATGGTATCGAGGCACTGCGCATACTGGAAGAGGCTGCGCCTCAGCCTTCCCCCTATCGCCTGATGCTGTTGGATGTCGCGCTGCCAGATCTGGATACTCTGCTGAAAAGACCGGGATGGCGTGCTGTCGATCCAGAGCTTTCTCCGGTTCTGATGTTTGATTCCAATCAGCGGGAGCAGGCCTTGCAAAGATGCATGGAATGGGGGTGTACGCACTATCTGATCAAACCGGTGAGGCGCAGTGAGTTGTTGCGTATTCTGCATCGGGTGCTGGGGCTTGGCGATCCGGACGTTCCAACGAATTCAGGTGAGCAGTGCGAGACCAGACCGGATGTGACACCGTCTCGTATTCTGCTAGTTGATGACTCTGAAGAGAATCGCATGCTCATCAGGGCCTATCTGGCTAAGACGGATGTGCAATTGTACACTGCGGAAAATGGCATGATCGCCCTTAACTGCTTGCAGAATCAGGCATTTGACTTGGTTTTGATGGATATGAGCATGCCGGTGATGGATGGCTACACAGCAACCCGGTCATGGCGACGCATCGAACAACAACAGGAGCGGGTACGGTTGCCGATCATCGCTTTGACCGCCCATGCCATGCAGGAGGACATCTGGCAATGTCTTAATGCGGGTTGTGATGCTCACTTGTCCAAGCCAGTCAAGAAAAAAACATTAATAGAAATGATTGAACGACATGCCCGAACGTGTATTAAACTGACGCAGTGCGATCCGATTTCCGAACAATATAAGTAAATGAACACATTAATGTCGAATGGGTGCATGAGTTGGTCTCCTGGGATCTGGTGATACAATGCAACATGCCACCGTACAATGAGAAAATCGCATCTGCCATGGACGGGACAGACCCTGTAGACGCTCCAGACAAGACCCAAGTTTGATCCTGTTTGCTCTTTTTTTTGGAAGTAAGTATCTTGTAGAACTGGTCCTGAAGCTGTGGACCAGCTGATTTCATTGATATTGAAAGAAAAATATCTGGTACACAGGTTTTGGAGAATTCGGGCCGACCTGGAAGGCAGCTTTCATTTTGAGACTTTCTGAGCTTGCCGACATGTGGCATTGCTTGGCAAAATGTCCAGAAACCGATCAGCCACTGGCGCAGATTGGTGCAAGCATGCCCCATTTCTCTCAGATCCCTCGTCCTCGCGCATAGTCTCGTAGCCCTTGGTAACGGGTATCTTGTTCAAGCTGTGGCGCGGCTTGCATGATTGCGTCTAAACATTGCCCCAATTGTTGGGGTGCCCACTGTTGCCCGGCAATCACGATAGAAAGTAAACTCAGAGCCTCCTTCGGGAATCTACTACATAAACCAGATTCGTGTAATAAATGTACTTCATAGTCCGGATGTTCAATTTTTCGAAGCCAGTCTTGCATCGCATCCAAAGCAGCCGGGAATTCAGATCTGGCATCAATAATGAGTTCGGTCAATGATTCGGCGATTCGTGGAGTGGCAAGGTCGCAGGACTTGGGCCAAACGTTTTTCCAG
>JADGBU010000224.1 GCA_015231295.1 Magnetococcales bacterium
CCCGCAGATTGTTGCTCAGGCCGTCATCGAACGTCACCACCAGATAGGGACGATCCGGCCCTCCCCGCTCCCACAAGGCGGGCACCGCGCTCAAGGGCAATGGCGTCATCCATTCGCTCAGAATATCGAGCTGCCGGGCAAAACAATCGACCGTCACCTCCCCTTTGCGATAATGCCGCTCCCACTCCTGCCGCCGCTCCGGATCCACCACGCTGTGATACACCAGCATATATACCCCAGGCGGCGGATGCATGAACCGCTCCGGCGCAAGCCCCACCCGCCCCCCGAGCCGCAACCACCAGGGGGGAGGCACCGCCCCGGGAGAAATCCCCTCGATGGCCCGTTGTCGCATCGGCCATCGCTCGCTCCGCTCTTGGGTCATGGATACCCGCTCCATCATCGATTCAGACCTTCCGATCCCTCTGCAACAACGTCCGCACCACCCACGGCCAGGAGGAGCCCAAACGACGCGCCGCCACAATCGCGGTCCGCTCCGCGATCATGCGCTCGAACAACTCCAGATAGCCGCGACTCATCCGCTCCGCCGTGAATGGATAACCCGACAGGCGACTCTGCCAGCTCTCCAGGGTGTCGAGCATGCGATCGAGGGTCGATTCCAGGGTGTCGGGGGTGAAGGGCAGACCGAACCCTTCGCAATACTCCCCCATGGCACCGCTCTCCAGATAGAGCAGCGGCAATCCGCACAAGGCCGCCTCCAGCACATGATTGGGACCGGCCTCGAAACGGGAGGCGGTCAGATAGAGATCATGCCGTCGCAACTCCTCCACCAGCGGCTGACCCGTGAGCGGCGCGACCCTCTGCGCATGGGCCAGTTCGATCCCTTCCGGCACCGACCCGACGAAGGTGAAACAAATCCGTTCCGACCACGGCGCGCGGCCCAACAGGGCGTCCAGGCGTCGATAGATCTCCCATCCCTTGTTCGGGTGGGTGCTCCAGTGATGGGTGACGATCCGTACCGGTCCACCATTTCGCGCGCGTCGCACCGGGGCCGGGCTCCACAGGCGGTGATCCGCCCCGTTGAGAATCACGCTGTCGGGACGCTCCGGATAGCCCGACTGCCGATAGCACTCCCGCACCCAACGACTCACGAAAACCGTGTGATCCGCCACCCGGTTGGCCTGGATGCGATACCGGTTGAACCGTTTTTCCGGATCGTCGCGGGCTTCGCTGGTATTGTTGATGCGGTGAACCACCAAAGCGCGACGGTTGACAAACAGCAGATAACGCAAAATATCGGCGTGATCATAAGCCGAGATGCGCAGTCGTCGATCCGGCTCGGCGAGCAGAATCAGGTCGAGGTCATCGGCGGACAAATCGTGGAACACCTCATGTCCCTGCTCGCGCAGCCAGTCGCTTAACACCGCGCCGAAACGATTGCCTCCCCCCCAGGGACCGGATTGCAGCTTCATGCCGATGCTGATTTTCATGCGGCGCACCATTTTTTTGATCGCAGATGATGACGGTCACGGGAACAATCGAAACCCGCAGGACTTGCCAACGGCACTTAACCAAACCATAATGAACGTAGATCCTGGATCTCGATACGCCCTCCTTGAGAGGCTGTTTGGTTCTTCCGAAATGAGCAAAAACGGAGGAGCCCACACACAGTTCCTGGGCATTTTTACGCTCTTTCCGACACTGCAACAGCCCGCAAACGATCTGCTGACGAATCACCAAACAGTATCTTTTATTGCGCGAGCAAAATACGCAAGATTGTCATGATATCTCAAGTCCCCCCTCCCGTCCATGCCGGTTGAGGCGACTTGCAGGCAGTACCAGACATAGATTACGATCCTACTAAAACACCTCGAATTCGGGCACGAAAAATCATGCAGTTCACCACATATTCTTTTATAATCTATATGATTCTGTTTATTTCACTCTGGAATCGGGTGGGTGGCCGGAGAATTCTGCTTCTTAATTTGTCCAGTCTGGTTTTCTATGGCGCGTGGAATCCATACTATATTTTCTTGATGGTTGGCTCATCAGGGATCGATTATTTTTGTGGATTGGCGATGGATCGATGGAGACGATATGATCGATGGCTGTTGTGGAGTGCCTTGTCGGCCAATATTGGAGTGTTGATTTTCTTCAAATATACTCAGTTTTTGCACGCCGTGTGGTGCGATCTTTCAGTGATATTGCCAATCACCTGTACCGGAAATGCACCGTCGATTCTGCTTCCTGTAGGCATCAGTTTTTATACTTTCCAATCCATGGCCTACAGCATTGATGTCTATCGGAAGGAGATCGAACCGTGCCGAAATCCGAATGAATATTTCTGCTACATCTCATTGTTTCCCCAATTGGTCGCCGGTCCCATCGAGCGAGCCAGTCACTTGATTCCGCAGATTCGTCGTCTTACCCAGCTCTCCGCGCTTCCTTTAGAATGGCGGGAATCAGGTTCTCTGATTTTACGTGGTATCATCAAAAAGTGCGTCGTAGCGGATCACTTGGCCAGCTATGTGGATCCGGTTTTTACAAAAATGAGCGATTATTCGCTCTTATCGATCGTGGTGGCGACCTTATTCTTCTCCGTGCAAATTTATTGTGACTTTTCCGGATATACCGACATTGCCCGAGGATTGGCGCGCATGATAGGTATTCGGTTGATGGAGAATTTCAACTATCCATACAATGCCATCAGCATTCGGGAATTCTGGCATCGTTGGCATATCAGTCTGTCCACATGGTTAAGAGATTATCTTTATATTTCGCTTGGCGGCAGCAAAAAAGGCTCCTTCAGAACATCATGCAACCTTATGATCACCATGATACTGGGAGGAATCTGGCATGGTGCCAGTTACAATTTTTTATTGTGGGGAGGATATTACGGACTAATGCTGATTCTTGAACGAGCCGAATGGTGTCGCTTGCCAGTACGTATACCTGATCCTCTGCGATGGTTGATGACCATGTTATTGGTCGGGTTTGGCTGGTTTATTTTCCGAATGGAGACGATTGCCGATCTTGGTGTGCTGGGGTGGAGATTGAAAACCATTATGTGGAACAGCGGAATCCATCTTGTTCCGAATCTATTAACCGTTGGCGCGTTTCTTCTATTTTTGTCGGTCACTCTTCTGGAGCTGAAAATTCTGCGCAGAAAGATTATGCCTTTTTGTGTGACGGAGCCCTGGAAGAGACGGCTTGTCGTCGGAACAGTTCTTGCCATTTATTATCTGGCAGCCCCTTCCATGGATCGCATGTTTATTTACTTTCAATTCTGAGTCAAACGCATGTCTCGAATCCGTATTGGTATGCTTATATTTTTCTTCGGGTTGGGTAATTTGTTGGTAATCAGCAGAGAGCCTTTCATCCCGCCTTCAAAATTTTATATGGATGATGATTTCAGCTACAGGCTGTTCCATTACAGGAATCGTTCTCCTATCGACTACCTGATCATCGGCAATTCGCGTTCCAAACCATTGGATCCTTCTGTTCTGCAAACGATCCTGCAAGAGGATGGACGACAACCGGTTATCGTGCACTCTTTGTCTGTGGGAGGTGGTTACTTCCCCTTCTATCAGATACTGATGGAACAATTAATTGCCGATCGTCCGCCTCGAACGCTCTTGCTTTCGGTCAGTCCGCGCGATTTCCGTAAAGGATATCAAAAAGCATATGCGATTCGTGACGACCTGTTCAACTCGTCCGGCTATGTGTTGGAACGCTTGAATTACTCCTCATTCTTCAAATGGCTGGAGGCAAAGAGCACCGATTTTCTAGCTGCTGCCTTTCCGTTGCTTTATTATCGCAATCGAATCTTTTCGTTGCTGTTTCCGAATTCTGTTCACAAATGGGCACAACCGAAACTGGATCAAGAACAGACATTCTTGCAAAAAACAGTATGGAATTCGATCAAAAATTTACCACTGCCGGAAGATGTTCTGCCGATGGATGGCAATGATTGGATCCGTCGATTCCAATCCTATCCACAACGAATAGCTGCGCTGTTCGACTGGACCCCTACCATGGACAACGGGAAAATGTTGTCAGAAAACAGATCAAAAGAGATTAGAGGGACTCTTCAGGAATCCACCAACCCGCTAACGCTCAGAGAAGAACAATGGCGTCAGTATCAGCCAACTTTAGAGATGTTCCGTCAAGATCCGGCGTGCCTGTCGGAGTTCATTCTTGAAGATCAACGAGAAGAGACCATCCAGAAACAATTCCTGACAGATCTACAGCACCGGGGAATCGATGTCTATTTCTTGATTATGCCAGCCATGCGTTTGGAAGGGTGTGAAAATAATATCAAAGTGAACCAAGAATGGATCAAACAGATGCAATTCCTGCAGAATCAATTTCCAAACATACTTGGAATTATTGACCTCAATAAACTATTTCGCCACTCATTCTCCAGGATCGTGGATTATGGCGATCAGGGAGAACATCTCAGCGTGGAGGCGGGTGTCAAGGTGACGCGGCAGTTGGGAGAAGCCTTGCTCTTCCGCGCAGGCGTGCCAGAGGAACGAGAGAGGAGTAATCCATAAGAATCGCGAGATATTGAGTTTTGACAAACTCTGAGGTTGCCCCAAAATGCACCGCCTGCGGCGGTCGATTGGCGCGCTGCGCGAATGGCTTCGCCATTGGCCCCTAGAGCCCCGTTGGTAAAAGCGGTTCAGATGTCGCTTCTGGACCTATCCCATAAAAATGTCCATTGACAGGTCGCGGTCTTTTGGTGTATCTTGTAAAGATCGTACAGTGACACCGCGTCTTTAGCCCAGGTAGCTCAGTTGGTAGAGCAGGGGACTGAAAATCCCCGTGTCGGCAGTTCAATTCTGTCCCTGGGCACCACTCATCCTCGTCAACGCGATTAAAATCCCGCCACACCTGTTTTGCCCTCTGTTTCATCCCCAATTGCTTCAATCAAAATTGTTTCAATCCATAGACAGATCGCCTGAATGGCGCGAAAGATCAACCGAGAGTGCTCTCTTGGTTTCAAACCATGCCCATTTCTGGATCCGTTGTTTTACCAACGGGGTCCAGGGGTCATTGACCCCTGGTGGGATCCAAGGGCGAAGCCCTTGG
>JADGBU010000225.1 GCA_015231295.1 Magnetococcales bacterium
TCACGGCGGCATGGATATCGAAGAACTCCCGCCGAGCAAAATCGCGGTGGTGCCTTTCGATCCCCTCACGGGACTCAAAGGATTCGTCATCTCCAACGCCCTCGACAAAATGAATGCACCCAACGAAATTCTCAGCCCGTTGGTGCAAAACATCACCAAATTGTGGGATCTGTTCAACAGCTATGGCATGACCACCCTGGAGATCAACCCGATCCGCATGTGGCGCGATCCCAATGGCCGACTGGTGCCCATCGCCTGCGACTTCAAATGCGCCTTCGACGGCGATGACCGCAATGCCCAACGCCTCAATCTGCCCCGCTCCCTCGATTCGGTCAATCTGTCCGACTACGAACTCGAAGTGAATCAACTGCGGACCTATCAGGGACAGTCGGATGTCTATGTGATCAATCCCGCCGGCTCCATCACCGCCATGACCTTCGGCGGCGGTGCCAATGCCCTGGTGACGGAACTCCTTGGCGATCTGGCCACCATCTCCTCGGATTTCGGTGGCAATCCGCCCTACGCCAAAATGAAACAAATCAGTGATATCACCTATAAACATTGGCTGCCCCAAACCAATGTGCTGTTCCTCATCGGTGGAAAAGCCAACAATACCGATATCTACGAAACCTTCCGCGCCATGGGGGATGGCTTGCGCAACTACTTCAACGAACGTGGGCCCACCCCGCTCTTCGTGGTGGTGGGACGCGGCGGACCCAATCTGGTGCAGGGCCTAGGCTACCTCAAAGATACCCTGGACTCCCTGGGACTCCCCTATGCGATGTTCGGTTATGACTCGGCTATGAGCGAAGTGATCAACTACGCGGTCGCCGTGGACACCTGGATGAAAAATGGTGGCCGTCAAGTCATCGCTCACAAGCTGGGCATCAAACAATAGTCCGGGTCTCGACTCCATCCAACAGACTCGATGCGTCGCGCATCCAACGGGAGGTTTTCCATGTCATCTCTGAATACCCTGCCCGCTCAAGGGCAACACCTGCTGCACCCCCGGGGAGAAAAAGAGTTCCCCTATTATGTGGGCATCCACTCCCTGGCCGATCTGGCCACCAAAGAGGATCGGGTCTGCGTGCTCAACATCCTCGGCGGCGAAAGCACGACCGTCACCCCCATCAGCCATGAATACTCCGGTGGCAATATCGTCTGCGGCGTGCAGCCGGGCCGCTCCGGCGCGGTGATGAAAACCAAAAAAGGCGATATCCCGGTCTACAACAACGTCCTCGAAGCCATCAACGACGGCAAGAAATTCAACGTCGCCGTGGTCTATGTGCCACCGGATGGCGTCAAGGACGCGGTCATCGAAGCGGTGCGGGTCAATCCCGATCTCAACAAGGTGGTGATCCTGACCGAAAAGGTCAAGGTCAAACACGCCCGCATGATCCGTCAATATTGTCAGTGGCGCGGCGTCGATGTGTTCGGCGCCAACTGCCTCGGCATCGGCGATGCCCACAACCATGTGCGCATCGGCGGAGCCCTCGGCGGCAACGCCCCGGAAGAGTCGCTGGTGCCGGGCTCCATCGCCCTCTACTCCAACTCCGGCAACTTCACCACCACCATCGCCACCTACCTCCTCACCGCCGGATGGGGCACCACCGTCTCCCTGTCGTCGGGCAAGGATGTCTATATCCACTTCGCCGCCCCCGAGTTCACCCACGCCATGCATCACGACGACCGTACCAAGGCCGCCGTGATGTATATCGAACCGGGTGGATACTACGAGCGGGATCTGGTGTTCCAAAAACCGGTGGTCGCCTGCGTCGTGGGCCGCTGGAAAGCCAAATTGACCCGCTCCTGCGGCCACGCGGGGGCCATCTCCGGCTCCGGAGACGATGCCCTGGCCAAAGAAAAATGGTTCATGGAAAAATTCGGGGTCAAGGCGATCTTCTCCCCCGAAACCCCGGCCTGCTCGGCCAAGGGGGCCGTCGTGACCAATATCGCCCACATCCCCATGGCCATGACCGCCGTGATGATGATGAATGGCATCCGTCCCGACTTCGAACCCCGTGGCAATCTCGCGCCCAAGTGCTGGTTCTTCGCCAATCAGGACATCTCCCTCCCCAAGGAGCTGCAGTTGCCGGTGGTGGAAGCCCTCCACCCCTACAACGAACAGATCGCCGCCCTGGGCAAACAGGTGGGCGCCATCTTCCCGAGACAGGCCATGAAGGATTGCTCTGGCGCATCCCGCATGGATCCCAAATCCCAGGTCTCCCAGGTTCACGGCATCAGCGTCCTCGACGCCGCCACCCATCCCCTGGAAGACAATCTGGTGCTCTCGCTCATCCGGGAATATCCGGATGCCACCGGCGCGGCCATGGCCAATGTGGCCCTGAACGCCTTCGTCAACCATAGCGGTGCCCCCGGCCTGCTGGCCGCCGACGCCGCCCGCGAAGCCGGCAGCAGCCCCAATGTGGTGCTCTCCACCGGCGTGGCCATGATCGGTCCCAACGAAGTCAAACCGGCCCGGGATGCCATGCAGGCACTGGTGGATCTCTTCGGACTCTCCGGCCTCTCCGATCCCACCGATCTCTCCTTCGACCTGCAACCCCTGCTCGCCAAGGCCGCCGAAAATGGCGCCCGCGATCTGCTGGTCTCCGGCAAGAGCGGTAAACGCGGAAAAACAATGCTCACCGCCCTGGAAAGCCGAGGCTGCAAATCGGTCTTTCTGGAGTTCCTCAAGGCCCTCGGCGATGGCGATGGTGCCCGCGACAGCACCGTGCTGGCCGCCATCTGCTGCCATCTGGGATGGCGTCCCCTCATGCGTCGTCGCATCTCGGTGACGACCATGCTCTCCATGCCCTGGCATTTCCGCATCTTCAGCTCCCTGGTGGGCTGCGTGGTCCCCTCGGAAAAACAGGACAAGAAAAGTTTCTATGGCGTGGACAACGGCGAACTCCTCGACTCCTGGAGCTTCACCGAAACCGCATTCCTCTCTCTCTTTGGCCGCCGCCCCAGCGAAGAAGAGCTGTTCAGCTTCTCCGTGCTGGTGGGACTGCTCGTCACCAATGGACCGGGAACCATCTCCGCTCAAGGCCCCAAAGGCGCGGTCAGTGCCGATGGCCCCATGGCTCCGGAGCGCATCCAGATCAACAAAGCCTATCTGGGGTTCCTCTCCCATACCGGCTTCGCCCACGGCGGCAATGGCTACGAGGCCATCGCCTTCCTGATGGAACGCTTCAAGGATTCCGGCCTCGTCGATCCGGGCGATCGGGAACACGGCCTCGATCTCATGGCCATGGCCCTCAACTATGCCAATGAATACAAAGCCTACAAGGCGAAAGCCAAGTTCGCCGGCAGCATGGATTACGCCAAAATCCCCTGCGTCAACCATCCGGTCTTCAAGGGCAAACCGGAAAACTTCGATCCCCGCGAAGTGTTCGTGGATAATCTCTTCAAACAAAGAGGATCCTACAACATCTTCCAGGATTTCTATCATCAACTGGTGCATGCCCTGTTCAAAACCGGGATCAGCCGGGATATCTACTGCGTCAACGTCGATGCGGTGATTGCGGTCATTCTCCTGAAAATGCTCTGGAAACCCTATGCCCGTGGCGAAATTTCCGGCGACTCCATGGAAAGTGCCGCCTTCATCACCTTCCTGTTCGGACGCATGATCGGAACCGCCGCCGAAGTGGATGATCACACCAATCGGGGCCGCGACATGGATACCCGTACCGCCGCCAGTGCCTGCTCTTATGTAGCCTGAACGGTCGAAGTCTGACCCGCCGTACCAAAACCCCGCCCGCAAGGCGGGGTTTTTTATGCAATACACGCCCCATCCATCCGCTGCGACGCAACCTCCATCAATCAGGGATCGTCCGACCCGTCATGTCCGATACCCGTCACGACTCCGACTCCCTCTATCATCGACTCTTTTCCCATCCGGAAATGGTGGCCGATCTGCTCCGGGGATTCCTCGACCCCGCCCTGCTGGCGGAACTCGATCTCGAACACATGCGACGTCACAATACCAAGTTCACCGCCCGAAAAGGAGTCCGCCGTCGCAGCGACGTGATCTGGGAGATCCCCTTGCAACTCGGCGGAACCCTCTTCGTCCTGCTGATCCTGGAGTTCCAATCCCAGGTGGAAGAGTGGATGGCTTTGCGAATCTCCGTCTACAGTGGTCTGCTCTGGCAGCAACTGGTGGACGAACGACAATTGAAAGCCTCCGATGGTCTGCCCCCGATCTTGCCCATCGTGCTCTACAACGGCGAACCCGAGTGGAAAGCCGCACCCAATCTTCATACCCTCATACGATTGCCGGAATCATCATCTTTGTGGCATTTTCAGCCGGAATCACGCTATCATGTCATCGACGAAGGAGCCTATCCCAAAGAGATGCTGGAAGGCATTCCCCGTCTTTCGGCCATTCTGTTTCGGATGGAACATCCGAACACGCCGGATGAGATGATCCGCACCGCCCAGGAGGTGGCATTGTGGTTTGCCAAACATCCGGAAGCTCCACCGGTCAAACAACTGTTTCTGGACTTATTGCTGGCAGGAATGACCCGACTCAAACTCGATCCCCTGCCATCCATTCCCGAAGATCTTCAGGAGATGGTGATCATGTTGACAGCGCGGATTGATCAATGGGCTCTGGAGTATGAACGGAAGGGCGAGTTGCGAGGCGAGTTGCGAGGCGAGTTGCGAGGCGAGTTGCGAGGCGAGTTGCGAGGCGAGCTGAAAGGCAAGATGGAGCTGTTGGTGGAACTGCTCCAAGATCGCTTTGGCGCACTGCCGGATTGGGTTTATGCCAGACTGGCAGAAGCGGATCTGAATACCCTGAAACGATGGGGAAAACAGATTTTCAGGGCAGAACGCATTGAGCAGATTTTTCAATAGGGTGAGATGATTGTTATCCGGGGCTTCGCCCCTGGACCCCACCATGGGCTTCGCCCCTGGACCCCGCCCAAGGGCTTCGCCCCTGGACCCCACCATGGGCTTCGCCCCTGGACCCCACCATGGGCTTCGCCCCTGGACCCCACCATGGGCTTCGCCCCTGGACCCCACCATGGGCT
>JADGBU010000226.1 GCA_015231295.1 Magnetococcales bacterium
CAGGTTCAATGGCAACAGTATACCAGATGATTTATATTTTATCAACGGGCTGTTATGGATGGTCTGAAGAAATTGTGGGAGAAAACAGGATCTTTCGATTCGGTAGAGGTTAATAAAGATTTTGAACGTAGACGCGATGAAGTCAGGAATAGATTGGCGCAGGAAGGAGAAGAACGCAAAAAAGCTGATATTATCAAGAAACAACAAGCAATTCAGCAAGCCGAGTTGGTGGCCCGCCTGGAGGCCGAAAAAATAGCGAACGAGGCCCGCCTGGCCGCCATGACACCCAATCGGCAACAGATCGAAAAGTTTTGTGTAAATATAGATAAAATTACTATCAGCCGGCAGGTGGGAGGGGAACTGTGGAATACGGCCCATAACTTGATCAAGGCGGCGGAGAGCGGAGGATGGAGCCAGGAGGAAAAAAAAGAGTTGCTGGCGGTTTGTGAACAGAATCTGCCTCCCAAGCTTAAAGAAGATGCGAAAAAACAAAAAATTCTGTTCGACCGGTTGCGTGCGGTGATGTCATGAATGGGTTTTCTTTGCAAATGGCCCGCTATCGCTTCGAGTGGGAGGTCCAAACCACGTTGCGCTTGCCTGAATATGCCGGATCGGCCTTGCGGGGAGTGTTCGGGTCCGCCTTGCGCAATGTGGTCTGCATGACTGGACAAACCGAGTGCCCGGGTTGCGGATTGTGGCGTACCTGTCCCTATCCGTTGGTGTTCGAAACCCCGCCGCCGGTGGTCGCCGAAGGCGTGAAGGTGATGGAAGTGACCCCTAACCCCTATGTCATTGAACCGCCCGCGTGGGGAGAGAAAGAGTACCACTCCGGAGAAACTCTGGTGTGGCATATGGTCCTGGTGGGCAAGGCGTTGGCTCAGTTGGCACTGATCATCCTGGCATGGCAACGGGCGTTGGCGCGTGGCGTGGGACCGGGTAATGGCACCGCCTCGCTGCGACGGGTGGTCTTGGTGGATGACAACGGCGAAACCGAAATCTTTACCCCCGAAGCCGGAGTGATCCGCGATCACGAAACTTTGGTGACGATCCCTCCCTGGCCAAAGGTCTCCGCGTTGCCCGTGACCCTGTTGACCCCTACCCGTATTCAACGGGATGGCTCACCACTGGGACCGGCACGACTGACACCGCGCGATCTGTTGGTCAGCTTGATGCGTCGGGTCAGCCAGGTGGCGCAACTCCACGGCGAACAAATAATGCAGGAAAATTACGCCGAATTGGCGAAACAGGCGGAAAAAGTCGATGCAAAAGGATGCCTGATCTGGCGCGATTGGACACGACGTTCCGCACGTCAAAAGCAAACCATGACCCTGGGAGGCGTGGTGGGTACCTGGACCTTGATAGGTCCGCTGGAACCGTTCTGGAATTTCCTCTATCTGGGACAATGGCTCCATCTGGGGAAAAATGCCACCTTCGGATTGGGTGGGTATCTTATCGATTCAAAACAAAAAAGAGATGAAAAATCATGAGTAAAAATCAGATCGACAAAAAAGAAGTCCTTCTGCTCACGGTGGGTACGGGAGATGAGAAAAATCGCGAAGAAACCTTGTTCAAGCCGCTGCGGCTCTCCATTCGCGATGGCCGATGGTCGGAAGTGATCCTGTTGCCCTCCCTGGTGACTCAAGAATGGGCCGAGGCGGTCGAACAGGCGTTGGCACCGTTGCTCATTCGGGTGCGTCCGCTGCCTAAAGCAGGAGATGAGGACGATGCCGATCGATGCTTCGAACATTTCGACCGGGTGCTGGCGGAACTCAAAGAGGAAGGCGTGGAGGCTGGCCGAATTTCGGTGGATCCAACACGCGGCACTAAAATGATGAGCGCAGCGTTGACCTTGGCGGCGGTCCGACGCGATGTGCCCAATGTACGCTACATCGTCGGAGAACGCGATCACCGGGGCGCGGTGACGCCAGGCAGCGAACGAATCGTTCGGTTCAAAACGACCCGTATCATGGCCTCCCACCGCCTGGAAGACGCACAACGGTTGTTCCGACATGGCAATTTCGCGGCGGTCCTGGATCTGTTGCCGGATCCGGGACAACCGCTGACCGCTTATTATTGGCCGGTCGAATTTCACGGAACGATGAGCGCTATCCGGGCGTTGGCCGAGTTCTACGGGGCATGGGATCGCCTGAATCATCGCACGGCCCATGCCGTCGGCTTGCCGGAACTGGATGCTCTGAATGGCGAGTGGCACGCCTTCTACCCGAATGAGAAAGTACGTGAATGGGTGGAATTGTTGGCACGCTCCTTTCCCGATGGGGATGACATCGCAACGCGCCGCGAAAGAAAAGCACCGCATCTGTGCCGGTTGATGGTCGATATCTGGGCCAATGGACTGCGGAGAATCAATCAGGGACAACTGGAAGATGCCGCCGTGCGCGCCTATCGGGTGCTGGAAATGACGGGTCAAATGCTGCTGTTCCGACATGGACATGATTCGGCCTGCCTGAATCCGGAAGATCCCGCAATCCGGCGTTATGTGGAACAACAAGCCAAATCGGGTAATACCCCGATGAGCAAAAATAAAGATGGAACACTGATGGCCCCACGAGAACGGGTGACAGGGATTCTGAAACATCTGGGCGATCCGATGGCCAAGGCTTTGATCGATCTTGGCAATTCTTCGGTCATGAGCGCGAAGGTGCGCAATAGCAGCGTCCTGATCCATGGATTCCAGGCCATGGCCCCCGATATCGGAACCATGCGAGAGTTCTATCGGCAGTTGCGAGAGAAAATTGTGCTGCCGGGTTGCGAATCGAATGGAGAAGCTTGGTTGACCATCGCCCAAACTCCGAATTTTGAAGCGTGATCAACCGTGCCGACGCTCTATGTGACCGAACCGAACGCTACGGTGCGTTTTTCCGGGGGCTCGCTGCATGTGACCGCCGCCCACGAAAACGGAAATAAAGAGTCCGCACCGCGTCTTTTGCTGAAGGTGGAACCCCATCGCCTGGAGTCGATGGCCCTGGTGGGACGGGTTCACGTCACCGTGGATGCGTTGCATGGGTGCCTGGAGAACGGAATCGGAGTCGTTTGGTTCGCCTGGAACGGGCGGTTGCTGGGACGCATGGTGCCAGAAATGGCTCGCTGCGGAGATTTGCGCTTGATGCAATACCGGATGATGGAGAATCCGAACATGACGTTGTCGCTGGCAAGAAGTGTGATCGGAGCCAAATGCGCCAACGCCTTCTCGATCTTGAGGGGGATTCAATCCAATCAACCCGGCCTGGAGGATCTTGGGTCGGCTTTGCGAGAGTTGAATATCCAACGTGAGCGGATTGTTGCGTGCCAGGATCAAGAGTCGTTGTTGGGACATGAAGGAAGCGCGGCAGGTCACTATTTTGCGGTCTTGGGTCATGGGTTTCGCGGGGAGATTGGGTTTTCCAAGCGCGTGCGTCGTCCACCTCCAGATCCGGCCAATGCCTTGCTTTCGTTTGGATATGTCTTGCTCGGCAGTCGGCTTGCCGGTTATCTGGAGGCGCGTGGCTTGGATCCGTCCCTGGGTTTTTTTCATGCGCCCCGCTCAGGTCGAGCCAGCTTGTCGTTGGATTTGCTGGAGGAGTTCCGACATGCTGTGGTGGATCGTTTCGTGATGCGTGTCTGCAATTTGCGCATGATTCAACCGCGCATGTTCGAGCCAGACCCGGAACAAGAGGGCGGTGTCCGCTTGACCCGAGAAGGCTTGAAAGCTTTTTTTTATGCCTGGGGTGAATATTTGGAGCGTCCCATGCGGGATGTCGAGGGTGAGAACCTGTCGCCGCTGGCCTTGATGCGGCGACAGGTGAACCGTTTGGCTATGTTTCTGCGTGGTGAGGCACCCTATCAGCCCTTTTTGATCAAGGATTGAACATGGTATGGATCGTCATCGTTATGTGATATGCTATGATATCAGCAATAACAAACGTCGGCGTCGGTTGTCGATTTGTTTGGATCAGTATGGGAGCCGAATTCAGGAGAGCGTGTTCGAGGCTGTTTTGGATCTTGACCTGTTCAAACAAATGACTGCCGAGGTGGAGCAAAAGATCAACGCCAAGGCTGATGCCGTGCGTATCTATATGCTTTGTGCCACTTGCGTCAAAAAGGTGGAACGCTTGGGTATTCCAGGTCCGATTCCCGGCGAGGAGACCGTTTTCGTCGTCTGACATCCTGATTCGTAACCGCCATCATGTGTCTGTCAGGCACCGGGTACGAATGATCTGAATTGGTTGAAATTGGAGAGAATTTTTGATACAATGCCAACAAGCGACACGAAAAATCAGAATGGAGGTAATCTCTGGGAAACAGGTAACGGAAAAGTGATCATAAAGTCAAATAGAATGAATGAGTTGCAACACCAGCCCTAAAGAAATCGCCCCGCATGAAAGGGGATTGAGACGACGATTTTTACTTTGATCCTGTTTCATCGATTTGGAGTGTCTAAAGAAATCGCCCCGCATGAAAGGGGATTGAGACCGCCCGGAGGGGTGCTGGCGTCAACCGCTTTGAACGCCATCTAAAGAAATCGCCCCGCATGAAAGGGGATTGAGACCCGACTCCGGCGACACTCGACGCGACCGGGGCGTTGACTCTAAAGAAATCGCCCCGCATGAAAGGGGATTGAGACACACTCTGGAGGAGGTAGACAGTTCGTAGTTTTTCCGCCTAAAGAAATCGCCCCGCATGAAAGGGGATTGAGACATTGCCTCAGCCACCTGGCCGGGAACGTCGGTCTCAATCAGCCTAAAGAAATCGCCCCGCATGAAAGGGGATTGAGACGAAATAATCCGGGTGCTCAATACCGTGGTCAATCACTTCCTAAAGAAATCGCCCCGCATGAAAGGGGATTGAGACCTTGATAATCGATCGGGTCGGGCGTGAAATGGTCTGGACCTAAAGAAATCGCCCCGCATGAAAGGGGATTGAGACTACCAACTTTCCTTGTGGGTCTTCTTTCCGTCGTTGTGGCCTAAAGAAATCGCCCCGCATGAAAGGGGATTGAGACAGATCTGACA
>JADGBU010000227.1 GCA_015231295.1 Magnetococcales bacterium
CCGGCAGGAATAGACGCGGAAAGACCCGCCTGTTTTCATAAACATACAGGGCATTGTAGGGCATCTCGCCCCGTATCGCTCCGAGCATCTTCTCCCTCAGTCGCAAGGCCTCCCAGCGACGCCCCTGCATCAACGCCTCGCGGGGATCGTGCCACAAAACCAGATCCGGATGATCCAGCGGCCATTGGGAGATCAAAAAACGGGTGTTGGCCAGAGAAAGCAGCTCCAGATCGAACAGCGAAGCCGGATTCCAGGGCGCGCGCGCGGCGAAACGCGGCTCCGGCGGACGGAACAGATAATACCATTTGACGCTGCGTTCCCGCTGTTCGGGGTAGGCATCCAACGCCTTGGCGATCACCTGCTGCCAGAAGCGATGATAACGGGCCGAATGCAGCCGATAGTAACCATCGACGCTTTCCAGCCCGTAGGCGTGGACCACGGCGGGGTAGAGTCCTCCCCCGGAGGCCGAGGCGACCGTCGGCGGCCAGGTGCCGACGGTGGCGACGCGAAACGGTGGACTCTCCGGCGTGGCCAGGGCGGCCAGACGCTTCATCACCGGATGCTCGAAGTGATTGGCGAAACGATCCGTGGAAAGGCGATGCATCAACAGTCGCGTCACCTCCATCCAGTTGGCCACAGGCAGCAACAAGGCCAGAGCCGTGCAACCGACAATCACCCGGACCACGGCCCGCCCCGGACGCGGCGTGGCACTCCGGGCCAGATGCAACCCGGCCCCGCCGAGCAGCGGCCCGAGAAAAATGGTGAATTGATTGAAATCCAATAAATTTCCACGGGATGTCGGAATCCAGCGGGCCAGCAGATGTTGCAAGGCATATCCCGCTTCGGCCCCGACTCCCGAGAGCAGATAGAGCGCCAGCAGACGCCAGGCCCACCCCTTCGGAGCCCGGTTGACGAGCACTCCCAAAAGGAACAAACCGTGATAGAGGCCGTTTTGCGGATGGGTCTGCCAGCCGATCACCTCCCAGGCGTGACGGGTCAACTGCATCAGGGAGGGGAGCGGCAGCGATTCTCCGCCCCCGCCTCCCTGCCCCCGACTGGTGAAGGGGGAATAGGTGAGCAGAGCCAACAACTGCGGAGCCTCGGCGAGCACCGCTCCCAGAGCGAACGCGCTCAGGGGGAGCCAAAGGATGCGCCAGGAGCAGCCTCGGGCGATGAGGAACCAGAACGGCAACGCCCCCACCAGAAAAAAGGTATACAGCACCGACTGCGCCACCAGGGCGGTGAGCACACCCAGCAGAAAAGCCCCCGGAAAAGCCACGCTGCCAGACCTCGACAACAGACGCTCCATCAGGAGGAAGGTCAGGGCGACGGCGGGCAATCCCAGTTCCTCGAAGATGCGTATGTCCTGCACGCTCCACAAATAGAGCGAAAAGGCCAAGCCCGAAAACAACGCGGCGACCGGATCGAATTTCAGCACGTCGCGACAGAGCCGAAAGGTGAAATAACCGGCCAGAAACCGTTGCAATCCCATCAGGAAGCCGTAAACCATCCAGGCCGGAAAGAACAGATACGGCAATCCATTGATCAGAAAGCTGTCTGCCGTGGGATGGACCAGAGCGGGCATGCCGGTGCTGAATCGGGGTTGCCAGTAGGTGAGACCATGCGCCAACAGATCCCGAGCGGCGGCGATGCGGCTGGAGATGTTGAAATCCATGGTATCTTGCACCCGCATGTAGGAGTCCGGCCCCAGAATCCAGTAGATGGCGGAGATCAGAAAGGACCAGAACAACCAGAACAGCAACCAGGAAATGGAATGATCCGAAACCGGACGAATGGAGGGGGAGGAACCCGGCGGAACGAGAAAGGAAAACAGCCGTAACGCGCGCATGTCGTGAACTGGGGCTGAAGTGTGGGCAGTCGGGCCAACATGAAGGCAGGTGTGAAAAATGTCAAAGAACAATCCATCCCGGACCGGCGGATGACACGAAAAGGATTTGAGCATGGCTTTTTGCGCGCATTGGGGCTATGCTCCCAATCGATGCCAGGACCAAAAATGATCAGAGATCCGGTTTGACAAGAGCGCGCGCATGGATGACAGGGAGCACAAAGCGGAAAAGAAACAACAGGAACTGGCCAAACGGCTGGCGACCAAGCTGACCATGCCCTCCCGCCCCGATGTGCTGCTGGAGGTGATGCGGGCCCAATCCGGCTTCGCACCCGATCCGGTGGCGGTGACACAACGGATTCTCACCGATATGGCCCTGTCGGCGGCGGTGTTGCAGGCCGCCAATAACACGCTGAACGGCTGGAAACGCAAAGTGCTCTCCATCGAAGGGGCGGTGGCCCTGTTGGGATTCGAACGGGTGCGGACCATCGTCTCCGAGCAGTTCCTGAGTGCCGCGCTGGTGAGTCGGGATGCGCCCTTGCAAACCTTGCGTCTGCGGGCGGTGGAGGCGGGTCGCACCGCCGCCCGTCTGGCCCGCGTACTCCCCGGCATCGCCCCCAACTGCCTGAATGGCTATCTGCCCGCCGTCGCCCCGGATGATGCCTATACCGCCGGTCTGCTCCACGACTGCGGCCTGATCGCCATGCTGAAAGGCTTTCCCGACTACGCCGGATTCTGCCGCGAAACCCATGATCAGGGCGTGACCGATCTGGTGTCGGCGGAAAATGACCGCTTCGGAACCAATCACGCCGAGGCCGGTTATTGGATGCTCTCCGAATGGCAACTGCCGGAATCCCTGTGTCGCATCGTGCGGGCCCACCACCGGATCGAGGATTTCAACCGTCCCGGAGAACGGGCGAAGGATCGTCAACAACTGGTCCTGCATCTTTCCGCATCGGTTTGCGGGGGAGAGTCCCCCAAGGCATGGCTGACGGTGGAAGATCGCATCTCCGCCTTTTTCGGCATGGATCCGCAACGACTGGAACAGGTGCGCCTCGGCGCGGAGTCACCCTGAGCGATCCGGTGCGGGTTGGATTTATCGCCAAAAGTGTGTTTTAATCCGCCGGACAGGCTGCCAATGGCGGATTCGATCGGTGCAGGACCATACCTAAGATTGGGGAGGACGATATGGCACAAAAGAAAAAAAACAAAGCGAAAGCGGGTTCCTCGGCAAAACGCAACTCAGGCATGCAGGAGTTGCGTCTCAGCATCATGGAAAGACGGATCACCCGACTCGAAAAACAGATGGTCGATAAGATCGATCAACTATCCGAACGCAATGCGGCCCTGTTGCGCAAAAGCAATGAGCAGATCCGTCAACTTTCCGATCGCCAGGCGGCCTTGTTGCGCATGACCACCGAACGGGATACCCAGTTGTCGGAACGCAACGCCGCAATGTTGCGCAAAGTCACCGAACAGATGGATCAACTGGCGCAACGCAATGCCGCCATCGTGCGCAAAATGAGCGGCAAGGCCACCGAAACCGAAACTGCCGCCAAGTAACGGCCCACGAATGCAACGTAACAACGAATTCCGGATGCACAGGGCAGGATTTTCTCACAGAGGAGTTGACAATGAATCAAAAGGGTTGGCGGTGGATGCCCCGATTGAACGTCGTGATCGGACTTTTTTTGTTGATGGGAATCGCGGGATGTCAAACCACCGACACGCTCCCGGATGCCGTCCCGGCCACCACGGAAGCGGTCGCGCCGATGATGAAAGAGCCTGTCACCCCCCTCGAAGCGCGTCAACCGCAGATGGCGGAGCATAATATGCATGCCTGTCAAAAATGCGCCGATTGCAAATCGTGCGACATGAAATCAGGCTGCGATCCGAAGATGAAAAAACAGTGCGGGAAAAAATCGAAATCCTGCAAAATGGCGGGAAAATGCAAAAAATGTTGCATGAAAACCGATAATTCCGAAAAATCATGCAAAAAATGTTGCGCCGCAAAGTCCAAAAGTCAGCAGCGACCGTCGGAAGGCAAAGGCTGCAAAAAGTGTGGCAAGTCCGAAGCGGATCACTCCGGCAAGAAGTGTCGTTTGCCGGCGGCGACGCCTTCCGACACCGACACCCACATCCACACCACCCCGCCGTCCACCACGACGGGAACCGGCAGCACGCAGCAGTTCTGAGGCCGCTGGTCGGATCTGAATGACGGATACGGCTCCTGAAGCGTCATACGCTCAGGAGCCGTATGCATAAAATCGGTTGTCGAGGGAGATGGTATCGCGATGATGACTCAATCCACGGGAGAAGGAACCGCCATGGCGCGTCCGGCCCTCTCTTTTGAATTTTTCCCCCCGAGACAGGCTGCCGGGGAGCGTCTCTTCTGGAATACCCTGGAAACCCTGATCCCCTATCAGCCCGATTTCGTCTCCATCACCTGCGGAGCGGGAGGCAGTCGGCAATCGGGCAGCGGCGAACTGGTCAAACAGGTCCACGAACAGACCGGACTCCATACCGTGGCCCATCTGACCTGCGTGGGAGCCAGCCGTCAGTCGCTGACCGAAATGTTGCGCTTCTATCAGGAGTGCGGCATCCCTTCGATTCTGGCTCTGCGGGGCGATCCGCCCCAGGGCGCGGCTCCGGAGGTGCTCGAACAGGGAGCGTTCCGCCATGCCGAACCCTTTGTGGCCTTCATCCGTGAATATTTCCCGGAATTTCGCATCGGGGTTGCCGCCTATCCCGAAGGACATCCCGAAATCCGGGATCCGGAGCGCGATCAACTCCACTTCCGCCGCAAGGTGGAGGCCGGAGCCGATTTCGCCGTCACCCAGTTTTTCTTCGACAACGAGGTCTATTTCCGCTTTGTCGGCTCCTGTCGCGCCAGGGGAGTGCATGTGCCGATCTATCCGGGCATCATGCCGATCACCGATTTCAAGCCGATCAAACGGCTCTCCGAGTTGTGCGGTTCCGCGCTCCCCGAGTGGCTCTCGGCCCGCTTCGAGGGCATCCGGGACGATCCGGAGTCGATGTTGCAATCGGGGGTGGAACTGGCGGTGCAACAATGTCGGGATCTGCTGTTGCGTGGCGCGCCGGGTCTGCACTTTTTCACCCTGAATCAATCCAAGGCCGTCCCGCAAATTCTGACTCAACTG
>JADGBU010000228.1 GCA_015231295.1 Magnetococcales bacterium
CAACCCATCAAGGTGGGAAACAAGGTGATGTATCGGGTACGACTGGGACCGTTCAACTCGGCTCCCCGCGCCAGAATGGCCGCCGCATTGGTGGGCAAACAGACCGGCGTGAACGGAACGGTGCTCGGACCGGGGCAATGATGCCCCGATCCGGAGTGATGACGAGCGCCGAATCGGGGCTGGAATCGACTCTTCTCGAACCTTACTTGCAAGAGACCGGACGAATCGCGGCATAACCGGTTTGCTGGACAATGCACTGTCCGGCATCGCTCAGGATCCAATCCATATAGCTCTTGACCTCGCCCTGAGGTTGACCGTTGGTATAGATGTAGAGCGGACGCGACAGCGGATAACGACGATTGAGGGCATTTTCCATATTGGCCTCGACCACCTCGGCACCGGCCTCCCGGGATATCTTCAGCTTCTTGACCCGGGAGGAGTCGTAAGCCATCCCCACGAAGCCCATGGTACAGACATTTTTGGCCACCAGATCAACCACCTCCCCGGACTCGGCCACATCCCGACTCGACTGATTGTGCTTGAAATCGCGCTGGCCTCCCAACACCACATCCCGGAAAAAATCATGAGTGCCGGAGTTGACCTGACGTCCGATGATCTGAATCTTGTTGCCCGGACAACCCGGCACCGCCACCCCCAATTTGCCCCAGTCGTCGATATGACCCTTTTCGCCATAGATTTCCGCCAGTGAAGAGATCGACACCCAGTTGAGCGGATTGCCTGGATGCACCACGATCGCCATGGCGTCATGGGCGACCAGATGCTCCTTGGGCTTGACGCCATTCTGTTCCGCCGCCTTGATCTCCTTGGGCTTCATGGGTCGGCTGGTGTTGGCCAGATCGACATTGTTGTTGATCAGAGCCGTGATGCCGGTGTTCGACCCGCACCCCCGCACATCGATGGTGACATCCGGATGGCTGGCGTGATACGCCGTCGCCCAGGCCTGAGCCAAATGGATCAACGTATCCGATCCTTTGTTGGTGATGAGTGTCTGGGCCGATCCCATCGTGCTCCATGCCGTCAGACCGGTGGTCAAAAAAGTGATAAACAAGGTCGATTTCATATTGTTTTCTTTCAATGTGGGTTGGGTGGATGAAGGATGAAACGGTGCCCTTTGGGCATGCCGTGATTCTGATCCTAAACACCCCAGATGAAGAACGCATGAATGAATCATTATCATTCCGTTAAGGGATGTTCCCGTCCCCCGCCACCGATCATGGCTTGACACCACCCGAAGGAAACGACTACATCTCGTCCCTACGGACGATTCTCGAAGAGAGGAAGAACTTTATGAAATTCAATCTCAATCGCTATCTGCTCGGGCTTTCCATGGCCATCGACTGCGTGGAGAGCGAGTTGCTGGGCGTCACCAGCAACCACGGGGGACGGGTCGCCCTGATCTCCATGCGCATGGCCCGCGCCCTGGGCCTGAGCGAGGCCGAAGTGTTCGACATCGCCGCCTTCGCCGTGCTGCACGACAATGGCCTGGCCGAAGAGAATCTGACGCGCGACGACGCCACCCGCAATCGCCTGAGTCAGGTGGAGGATATGCCGGTCCACTGCGAAATCGGAGAACGCAATGTCTCCTTGTTTCCGTTCCAGAGTCCGGCCCGTCAGGTGATTCTGTACCATCACGAACACTGGGACGGCTCCGGATTCTTTGGACTGCAAGGGGAGTCCATCCCGTTGATGGCGCAAATTGTCGGGCTCGCCGACTACAGCGATCTCAAGCTGCGCTTCGGGGAAAACAGACTCGGAAAACGGGAACAGACGCTCGATTTTCTCGACGCCAGACGCGGAAGCCACTTCTCTCCGGAGCTGGTGGAAGCCTTCCGGGAGATCAGCACGCCTACCGCCTTCTGGCTGGATTTGCGGAATGCGTTTCTCGACAACGCGCTCCGGCGTACCATGCCCGATCTGGAAATGGAAACCGATTGGCAAGGCATTCTGGAGATTTCACGGGTGTTCAGTCGGATCATCGACTCCAAATCCCGGTTCACCCACAGCCATTCCAGCGGATTGGAGGACAAAACCGCCCGCATGGCGGCTTTTCTCGGCGCGGATCCGGAAACCATTCTCCAGTTGCGCATCGCCGCCGCGCTCCACGACGTGGGCAAACTGGCCATGCCCAACGCGATTCTGGACAAACCCGGCCCGCTCGACAACACCGAACGCGCCAAAATGATGGAGCATACCTACTATACCCGAAAGTGTCTGGAGCTGATTCCCGGCCTGGAAACGATCACCGAGTGGGCTTCCAACCATCACGAGAAGCTCAATGGGGAGGGATATCCGCTGCGCCTGGGGGCGGAGCGTCTGGATACCTGGTCGCGACTCCTGACCGTGTTGGATATCTATCAGGCTCTGACCGAGGAACGCCCCTATCGGGCCTCGCTGCCCCACGCCCGCACCCTGGAAATTCTCCGGGAACTGGTGAAAGGAAACGCGGTGGACGCGGATCTGGTGCATGCCGTCGATCAGGCATTTCAGCCGATTTTCAGGTGATCGGGGAGCCCTTGCCCCTGGATCCGGTTCGTGAAACCGCGCCTCCCAAAAGGAAAACGACTAAGATCGCGCTCGAACAAGGTCTCGATCCTGTTCCTCAAACGGCGGCGGGATCGCGTCGTGGCATCGCCGCCAGAATATCCGAGGCCACCTCAAAATCAAATCGCTCGATGGCCAGAGCAAGACGTTGCATCGCGGCGGGTTCCAGGGATGCGTTCAGCATCGGAATCAAACTCCCAAACAGCTCGATCGCCTGAAAATCATGCTGGTTCAAGGCCTGCACCAGTCTCGGAATCGCCTGCGGATCCCCAACCGAAGCCGCCCCCTCCACGCCCCCCGGAACACTTTGAACCAACCGGTCGGAACGGTTCAACCAAGGTTCCACGGCTTGCGTCAACCGTTCCATGGCCTGTTCCAGGGCCAGGCATCGACCCTCAAGCGCCTCCGGGGCCGCGCCGGAACGCAGAGCCGTTTCCAACTCGCCGCTGGTCCGCTGCAAATCGACCGCCCCCACGTTGCCCGCCAGGCCGCGCAATTGATGCAATCGCATCGACGCCCGTTCGCGCTCACCCGCCCTCAACGCCGCGCCGACCTCTTCGGCCACGCCGCGAAACTCGCGCAGCAGCCCCCGCAGCATGGAAAGCAGCATCGACCACTCCCCACCCAATCGCTGCATCGCCCCACGGGTATCGATCCCCGGAATCTCCGGCCATAGGGCGTCCGACACACCCGACTCCCGGAACACCACCCTCGGCGGACCGATACTCTGTCCCGGTTTGGCCAGTCGCAACACGGTCTGGATCATACGGTTCACATCGAAGGGTTTGGCGATCACATCGGTCATGCCGGCCTCCATGGCCCGATGCCGATCGCTGTCCAACGCCCCGGCGGTCAGGGCCACCACCGGCAATCCGGCCCACTCGGGTTGGCGACGTATGTGACGGACCGCCTCGTTGCCATCCATCACCGGCATCTGCACATCCATCAGGACCACATCGAAGCCGTCGGGTGACTCTTTCAGAAGCTCCAGCGCGTGCAGACCATGCTGGGCAGTCGTCACCGTGGCGCCTTCCAACTCCAGAATACGGCGGGCGATCTCCAGATTCAGGGTGCAATCATCCACCAGCAGCAACCGCATCCCGGACAGACGGGGCCCCGACCACTCCGACCATGCGGCGACAGGGGCCTCTCCAACGGGATGCTGTCGCCGCACTCTGGCCATCACCACCCCGCGAAACAAGGCCATGGGCGTCACCGGCTTGGCGAGCACCCCATCCACCAGACCCACATGGGATGAATGACACCAGGCATTCTGATCCCCGGCATTCAGAATGATCAGGAGAAGCGGAATCGGTCGATCATCCGCCGAGTCCCGCCATGCGTTCAACCGGCGAATGATCTCATCCAACCGGGGGAGCCGACGATCCACCAACCACACCTCCGCGCTCCGCCATCGAGAGGCTTCGGCGAGCAGATTTTCTCCCGTCACCACCCCCCCGACGCGCCAGCCCAGCAGACGGACATGGCTCTCCATCGCCTCCTGTTGCCGCGCATGTCCCACGGCGATGACCACCTCCAGAGCGTCCGCGCTCGCCGAACCCGCCCCACGGCTCGCGCCGGGCACCTCCTCCAGAGGCACCTCCGCCCAGAATTCGCTGCCCACCTCCGGAACGCTGCTGGCTCCGAGTTCTCCTCCCATCAACTCCACCAGCCGCTTGGAGATGGCCAATCCCAAACCACTCCCCCCGTGACTCCGGGTGTTGGAGGGATCGACCTGAGTAAAGGCGCGAAACATTTGTCCCAGCAACTCCGGGTGAATGCCGATGCCGGTATCCTGCACGGAAAACCGGATCACCAACCGATCCCGTAGCCGTTCCCGCACGCCGACCCGCAACAGCACATGACCGCTTTCCGTAAACTTGATGGCATTGCCGACCAGATTGATCAATACCTGAGAAAGACGCATTCCATCGCCTTTCAGGAGCGAGGGCAGCCCCGGCTCCTGAATCAGAACCAGTTCCACATCCTTCTGCCCCACGGTTCCGGCCATCAGGACCGCCAACTCATCGAGCAGTCCATCCAGATCGAACTCGACACAATGCAGTTCCATATGTCCGGCTTCGATCTTGGAAAAATCGAGCACATCGTTGATGATCGCCAACAACGCCTGACCCGCCCCCTGAATCTTGCGCACCAACTCCCGCTGATCCACCTCCAGCCGTGAGAGTTCCAACAAATGCGACAATCCCAGAATGGCATTCATCGGGGTTCGAATTTCATGGCTCATGTTGGCCAGAAAGGCACTTTTGGCCTTGTTGGCCGCCACCGCACGGGAGGCCATCTCTTCCAATCCGGCATTCAAATCGAGCACCTGCCGGGTTCGCGTTTCGACCAGGCGTTCCAGATCCCGCTGATGACTGGCGATGGTGGCTTCCATCTCCCGGCGTTCGGTGATGTCCCGGCCAATGCCCAG
>JADGBU010000229.1 GCA_015231295.1 Magnetococcales bacterium
TTCCTCGATGGCCCGCTGGATGGGATCCGGCAGGGTCACGCTGCGGATGATCACGTCGTCGATGATGATGAACTTCTGGCTGGCAGGTTCCAGGGCTTCGCTGATGATCTCTTGCAGCATGCCTTTGCGGGTGGTGTAGATCGCCTCCGGGGAGTATCCGCCGATGGCGCGCCGCAGGGCGGCTTCCACCTCCGGGATGACCACGGACTGGATATAGTCGGGTCCGACCCGCTGATGAAGATAACCGAGCATGCTGTGTTCGGGCTTGAAGCGGATCGACATTTTGAGCGTGACCGGCAGACCCACCGAGGTGAGCACCGTGAAATCGCGCACCAAAGCCTGCAACCGGACGTTGTAGGCGGTGAGCTTGTCCCAGGGCATGATGAGGTAGATGCCTTCGGTATAGACATTATCCACCACCGTACCGCCGAAAAACCGGCGATACATCACACCGCCTTCGCCGGCCTGGATGGTGATGACCATCCGGGGCCACAGGAACAGAACGATCAAAATGAATATCAGAATGGAGACGACCAGGGACATCCCGGCACGATGAACCCCGTCGCGAAGCTTGGCCGTCATGCTGAACAACTTGCTCATCCGCGCAAACCCGCACAAGAAAACCTCCTGCCCCGCCAGATGCGACGGGACAGGAGATCAGAGACCAACCCCCCGATGGTGGCCGAAGCGACGCAAAGCGCGCTCAGGCGGCACTCTGCTCGGTACGCATGTTTTCGGCGACCTTTTTCCCGGCCTCGAACTCGTCCCGGAAGTGGGCGCGCATTTTGGTGGGGTCGAAGTTGAAGAAGTTGCCGCCGGACTCGAAGTGCTGAATGAAGACCCGACCCACCGCATAGGTGGAGGCGGCTCCGAAGACCGCCATGCTGGTCATGCCGAGCCAGCTTCCCACGCCCGGGAAAGCCTTGAGCATGGAGGCCACGCCCATGCCACCGGCCACGGGCAGCGTGCCGCCCAGCAGGGACATGAGCAGTTTCTTGCCGATGTCATCGGTGAACTTGAGGTTGTAGATCTTGGCCAGCTTGTAGAGCAGGCGGGTCTGAATGCCGACGAGAATGCCGATATCGACGGTGGGCAGCGGGACCAGTCCGGTGCTCAGGGAGGCGAACATGTAGTTGCGGGTCATGCTTTGCGCGTCTTTCAGACGCTGTTCGATCTCCGCTTCGGTCAGCGCGACCGGGGGGGAAACGACTTCGGCTTCGGTGACAGTTTCAGTCTCGGTTTCACTCATTTTAATCTCCTCTGGTTGGATGAACGGGACGTTACCCGATAAGACAGGATCTGTTGCCGTAGATCCATGATTAATCGAAACAGGCTCCTCCGGAATCCCGGCGGGCTCCGGTGTGGGAGATTCCGCGACGAGCGGCTCTGCCGCTTCCCTTTCGGGCTCCGGTGCGGGGAGAGGCGCAGCTGCCGGGGAGTCGGTCGGAGCAGCCGTCTCCGTCTGCACGGTGGCCGCAGACCAGGATGGGTCGAAAACGGACATCGAATCCTCCATAACGGCTACAGATGGGGGGATGCGCCGGGTGATGCGCCGAGTCGCCATAAGGCCTCCATTCCAAAAAGCATAAAAACCAATCACCAGATAAAACTTTATAAAATACTATATAAATGATTCATTTTGACCAAAATGTCAAAGAAAAACTCAAACCCGTCAAAAAAATTTTACCTTCGCCCGTTCCGTCGGATATAATGAGGGGCTACACGCCGCAAGAACAACAAAAGATCTTTGCGCCCCGACAGATGATCCATTCGTTTCATCCAAAAGGCATTCCGGATCCACCTCAAGAGCCATTCATCATCCGGTGTCCACTCCGCCATGAAAAAAGATGACATCAAACAGATTCTCCCCATGACCCCCATGCAGGAGGGCATGCTGTTCCACGCCCTGCATGACACCCATTCCAACCCCTATTTCGAGCAGTGTCAGTTCCGTCTGCGGGGCCACATGGAACCCGACCGCTTCGAGGCGGCCTGGAACGAAGTCATGAGGCGTCACGACGCCTTGAGAACTCGTTTTGTTTTTAAAAATATCCAAAATCCACGTCAGGTTATTCTCAAAGAGCAGAAAATTCTCTTCCTCGACAACGATTTGTCCCACCTGACCCCGAAGCGGCAACAGGAAATTATCGAAAATTATAAGCAGGAGGATCGGGAGCGGGGCTTCGATCTCAGCCGCGAGGTGCTGATGCGCATGGCGGTGTTCCGCCTCGACGCCGACACCTTCGAGGTGATCCACAGCTTTCATCACATCGTGCTCGACGGCTGGAGCGTCGGCATCATCCACGAAGAGTCCTTCCAGATCTACGCCGCCTTGCAGACGAACACCCCCCATCGCCTGCCGCCTCCGGTGCCGATCGCCCGTTATCTCCAGTGGCTCGACCGCCAGGACAAAAACGCCTCGGAACGCTACTGGAGCCGCCTTCTCACCGGCTATCGTCGTCCGGTGCCGCTGCCCGGCTGCCGCCCCACCGCGCCCGACGCCCCGTTTCTGCCCGAAGAACGCCACTACCCCTTCTCCGCCGAGTTGACCGCCGCCATCAAACAACTGGCCGCCCGCCATCGCGTCACCCTCAACGCCGTGATCCAGTCGGTCTGGGGGCTGCTGCTCGGGGCCTATCGCCGGGCCGACGACGTGGTATTCGCCGCCACGGTATCGGGCCGCCCGCCGGAAATCCCCGACGTGGAACGCATGGTGGGTCTGTTCATCAACGCGATACCGATCCGCGTCCGACTGGAGCCGGGTCTGCCGTTCCACCGGCTGCTGCGCCGGGTCCAACAGGAGGCCACCGCATCCCAGGAGCACCATCACCACTCCCTGGCGGAAATTCAGGCCAATACCCCTCTGGGTCCGGCTCTGCTGGATCATATCCTGGTGTTCGAAAACTACGCCTCCGCCGAATTGAACCGCTTCGCCATCCCCGATGGACAGGGCGGCACCCTGGTGGTGGAACAGTACCAACAACAGGATCACTCCAACTATCCGCTCACGGTCCAGGTGATTCCGGGCAAGACCCTGGCCTTCAACATGATCCTCAACCAGGCCGCCATCGACCCCGCCCAGGTGGATGAGATGATCACCAATCTGCAGGGGATTCTCTCCCAGGTGACGAGTCGCGACGACCTGCCCCCCGAGGCGATCACCCTGACCATCCCCTCCCGCTTCGCCACCTCCCCAGACCCCCTGCCCGACGCCCCCCAAGAGTCGCGCAATCCGCACGCGCTCTCCCTGCTCATCGCCGCCACCTTCACCGCCGATCCCATCGCCCCGCACCTCCGCTGGTGGGGTCACGCCTTCGGCATCCCCATCGAGACGCGGTTCGCTCCGTACAATCAAATTTTTCAGGAGCTGCTCAATCCGGCCAGCCAGCTCGCCACCCATGCCGGACCCGCCCTGCTGTTGATCCGCTTCGAAGACTGGATCCGACATCTGCCCTCCGGCGACATCGAAAGCGGACGCGCCCATCTGGAAAACAGTTTCACCCAACTGCTCCAGGCCCTCGACCGGCACGAAAGCACCGCCCCGCGCCTGATCGGTCTGCTCCCCCTCGCCCGGCAACTGCCCGAAATGCCCGATGCCGTTCCGGTGATCGCCGCACTCGATCAGCGGTTGCGCACCCATCTGAACACCCCCGAAAGCCCGTGGCAACCCCTCGATCTGGCGGAAATCCCCCCCTTGTTCGGCATCGATACTCTGTTCGACGCCCAACAGGATCAGGTCGGTCACATTCCCTTTTCCGACCCCTTCCACGCCGCCATGGGACTCTGGATCGCCCGGCGTCTGGTGGCGTTGCGGACCCCTCCTTTCAAGGTGATCGTGCTCGACTGCGACAACACCCTCTGGCAGGGAGTGTGCGGCGAAGGGGGCAGTGCCGCCGTCGTCGTCACGCCGGGCCATCGCGCCTTGCAGCAGTTCATGGTGGAACGGCAACGCGAAGGCTTTCTGCTGACCCTCAACAGCAAAAACAATCCCGAGGATGTCTGGGAGGTGTTCGCCAACCATCCGGGCATGGTGCTGCGCCGGGAACAGATCGTGGCGGAACGGATCAACTGGCAACCCAAATCCGCCAATCTCCGCGCCCTGGCTCAAGAGCTCAATCTGGGAGTGGAGAGTTTTCTCTTTCTCGACGACTCCGGGGTGGAGTGCGCCGAAATGATGGCCCACTGCCCCGAGGCCCTCACCCTGCGTCTGCCTGACGATCCGGAAGATTTCGCCCTCTTTTTGCGTCACGTCTGGGCCTTCGACCGCTTCGGCGTCACCCGGGAGGATCAGCAGCGCAGCGCGATGTATCAGGAAGAGCGGCAACGCAAACGGCATCAGGAGTCCAGCGACTCCCTGGAAAGCTTTCTGCAAACCCTGGAGATCCAGGTGTTCATGGAACCGATCCGGACGCGCCATCTGCCGCGCGTCTCTCAACTGACGCAGCGGACCAATCAGTTCAATCTCAGCACCATCCGCCGCAGCGAGGCCGAACTGGCCGCGCTGCTGGACCGCCCGGAGTGGCAGGGATGGTGCGTCCATGTGCAAGACCGCTTCGGGGATTACGGACTGGTGGGGGTGGTGCTCGCGGAACGGGAGGCGTCCCGCATGAAACTCGACACCTTCTTGTTGAGCTGCCGGGTGTTGGGACGCGGCGTGGAGTTCGCCATCCTGAGCGGTCTGCGTGAGCATGCCCGGCAACTGGGCGTCACCCGGCTGGTGGCGGAGTATCGCCCCACGGCCAAGAATCCCCCGATCCGGGCCTTTCTGGAACAAAGCCCGCTCCGGGAAGAGAGCACCACCGAAGCGGGCACCCTCTTCGGGGCCGACTGCGACGCGCTGCCCGCCACCGCCGCCCATGCCCGGCTCTCTCTGGAGGCTCCCCCGGTCCCGGAGGAGAGCCCCGCCGCCAACCCAACGGCGTGCGCGACGCGCTCCGAAACCGCTGCCGGCAGCGCGCCGACCGCGCCGCTCGCCGCGCCGCCCCCGGCTTCGG
>JADGBU010000230.1:0-4284 GCA_015231295.1 Magnetococcales bacterium
TGAACTCCCCTTCGGTGACGCGAATGGTCTCCAGGGTCTGGGCGATCTTGGCCAAAAAGACGAAGGAGGTCTGCTCCCCGAACAGCCAGGTGTGTCGCAGAAAGCGAACCTTTTCCAGAACCTTGAGCAACTTGTTGAACAGGCCGCTGTTCTCCAGAAAAATTCGGAACAGCTTGACCGGAATCCGCAACACCGCACTGTGAGACAAGGCCCGATAGCTGCCTTCATCCTGGAGCGTGCCGGTGAAAATTTGCTGCAACCCCATGAAGGCCCCAAAGCCCAAATGATAGCGAATGCCAAAATCCGAGTCCAAATAGACCACATCTCCCGAGACGGTCATTTCGACGAAATCGTTGGCATCCCCCTCCCAGCGGATGAACGATCCCGCGTTGTAGGGCACGATCGGACCGTTGATCAGCATGCGGATGTCGTCATCGGTGATTTCGGGGAACAACTCCCGCAGATAGTAGAAACTCCGCTGGCGACGGTAATCCTGATCGCCGGGGATCAGGATGTCCAGGGAGCCGAAGGTGGCCTCGGAACCGATTTCCATCTCTTCGGTGGTCAGATCCCGGGCCAGATGGGCCAGAATCAGACGCTTGGAGGGATCCTTGCGGAAATCCTGCGCCACACCGTGGATCATGCCGCCGCCGATGTCGAGTTTCTTCAGATCGGCGGGAAAGAGATATTTGTTTTTGATCGCCTGAATATGTTCCGGCGCGACCGCGAACGGTCCGGGAACCGCCATGCGATCCAGCACCGCGAACGAGGTCAGATCGGTCCAGTGGGCGTAGGTGCGATAGCCGTCGTCGGCCAGGGCGCGAAACACCAGCAGCGAGGTCTCCACCGGATGCGGAGAGTAGATGGGACGCACCTCCAACCCGCCACACTGATTCCAGACATCGAACTCCAGATCGTGCGTTTCGAAGAACTGGTGAAACTTGTCCTCCTCGAACGACATGAGAGCCGCGAACTTTTTCGCCACCGAAGAGCGCACCATCGGGGTGGCATAATATTTCAAGCGGCGATCGGTCTGGATCAGGGCCGGCAATCCGGCGAAATGATCGTCGTGGGCGTGGGTGTGGAAGATGCCTTCCACTTCGCTGATGTCGATGCCCAGGGCACTGAGCACATTCAACACGCCGGGGATGGCGTCGATGAGATAAAAGCGTCCCTGGAACATCAGCACGCTGCTCATGCTCGGACGCTCCGAATCCCATCCATCCCCCTCGCCGGTGTGCAGCACCGCGAAATAGTGCCGCTTCACCCGGTGATAGCCCAGGGGATAGGGGGATTTGTAGACCGCATCCTTGGCCAGATTCAGATCGACCTCGGCACTCTGATCCCGATAGGTGAACCGGAAGCGGTTGCAACCGATGCGTTGAATCCAGGCGCCGTTGCGGATCTCCTCGGGTTTGTCGCTGACGATGAGGGTATCGAGAAACTCCGAGGGTTCGCGAATCTTGCCGAAGGCGAATTGCAGCTTGATGCGCATCATCATATCGACGGTCTTTTCATCCAGATCGGCCTGGAGCAGCTCCTCCCTGGATAGACCATAGTTGCCCCGATGAATGTAGGCCAGTTGCGCCTTGACCTGATCCGCCGCCCCCATGAGCATCGGTTTGATGCCGGTGTTGTTGGGATGTCCGGGGATGATCATCCCCTGACGATAGAGCATCTGGAGCACCGGGAATTCCGCCATGTTGGCGAAGCCGCCGTTCTGCACCAGCAGATCGGAGAGCAGAATCACGTTCGGACCGGTTTCGAAGTTGATGCCGTTCTTGATCGCCGGGGCGTTCAGACCCTTGAGCATCAGCAGTTTGACCACCTCGCTCGGACAGCCGCAGAGAATGTAGAGTCCCGCCTCGGGAATCTGCAGCCAGAAGACCCCCGGCCCCACCTGAATGGTCAGCAGATTGCCCATGGTGGCCCGCAACGCCTCCTGGGCCTTTTCCAGTTCGCGGGTGCGTTCCTGCACCTGCTGTTCCAGCAGACGGCTCTGATCCGCCAGGGCCATGTGGGTTTTCAGGCGGACCCGCAGAATCGCCGGATTGATCGGCTTGAACACATAATCCACCGCCCCCATGGCGAAGCCGGCGGCCTCGTCGCCGATCTCGTCGAGGGCGGTCACGAAGATGATCGGAATGTGTCGGGTGACGGGATCCGCCTTGAGTTGACGGCACACCTCGAAGCCATCCATGCCCGGCATCATCACGTCCAGCAGGATCAGATCCGGATGCGGCGCGACGTTGGCGCGCTGCAAGGCCTGCTCTCCACTCTTGGCGACCACGATCTGATACTGATCCTTCAGCAGACTGGTCATCACATCCAGATTGGATTTCTCGTCATCGACGATCAGGATTCTGCCTTGTCGGTCTCGCATGGTTCAGGCTCTCGGACACAAAACGATCGATGTTATGCGAATCTGCCCTGATATTCCTTCCAGATCTCCAACACCTTGCGGCGGATTTCGGGAAAGGGTGTATCCTTGCGCAGCGTATATCTGGCTCCCTTGGCCAGACAAAGGGTCCACTTTTCCTGATCCAGCGAAGAGGTCAACATGATCACGAGGGCATCGGGATCACTGGCAAGAATCGCCTGCAAGGTTTCGATGCCATCCATCTCCGGCATCGCGATGTCGCAGATCACCACATCGGGCTTGTGGGTCTCGAAGAGTTCCAGACCTTCCAAACCGTTTTCCGCCTCTCCGACCCATTCAAAACCCTCTTCGGCAAAAGCCTTGCCGTACATGAGACGTAACGCAAAATCGTCATCGATCAGCAGCAGGCGCAGCGGTCGCTCCGGCGGGGCGGATGGTCCCGTCACCGGTAACACCGGCTCTTGCAGCGGAAACAGACAGGTGAAGATCGCTCCACACTGCGCGTTGTTGGCGACCAGAATTTCTCCATAATGGGCATCAACAATTCGTTTGACAATGGACAGCCCCAGGCCGGTGCTTTTTTCCCGGGCGGTGGGTCGGGTGGTCAGACGTTGAAACGCCCCGAAGAGTCGATGCCGCTCCGCGTCGGGGATGCCCGGCCCCTGATCGATGACCTGAACGTAAAGACGCTGATTGGCGCAACCGGAGCGAATCGTGACCACGGAGTCCGGAGGGGTGAACTTGATGGCGTTGCTGATCAGGTTGTCGAGCACCTGGGCGAGACGATCCGGATCCAGGGGGGTGATCGGGGTGTGGGCCAGTTCTGTGCGGAGGGTGACTCCCTTGTCGCGGGCGGTGAAGCGCAGAATCTCCACCCGTTCGGCGACCAGGGCGCGCAGATCGCACACGCGCCGTTCCAGCGCGAAGTGACCGCTCTCGATGGTGCTGACATCGAGCAAATCGTGGATCAGCTTGAGCATCTGACCCGACACGTCGTGAATGGTCTGAATGAAATTCTGTTTCTCATGCTCTTCGAGATGCATGGTCAACAGGATTTCGCTCAGGCCGCTGATGGAGTTGAGCGGATTGCGCAAATCATGGGCCGCCATGCCCAGAAAGCGATTTTTCAACTCATTGAGCTGCATCAGATGCAACCGCTGACGTTGCAGAGCCAGATGGGTCTGAATGCGCGCCATCGCCACCGGTGGGCTGAAGGGTTTGCGGATGAAATCGACCGCACCCACCGCCAGACCACGGGTTTCGTCCTGCTCCGACTCCTTGCCGGTGATGAAGATGACCGGAATGCCCGCCGTCTCCTCGTCTTCCTTCAGGCGGCGACACACCTCGAAGCCGTCGATATCCGGCATGATGATGTCCAGCAGAATCAGATCCGGACAGGGGGTGATCTTGGCGCGTCGGATCGCCTGTTCCCCGTTTTTGGCCACCACGGTTTTGTAATCGGTTTCCAGCAATCCCACGAGTACATCGATATTGGTGGTTTCGTCATCGACGATCAGAATTTTGGCCTGCTCCGCACTCATGGACTCTCCTTGTACTTTTCAAATTTCGTTTCGGTCAACGGTCCAGAAGGGTGACAAGCTCGTTCAGGGTTGAGCGGGCCATTTCGAATTCATAGTCGTCGATTTGGGCGATCAGTCGTGTCATGGCGTCGGCAAGCTCCGATCCCACCAGTAACTCCATGACCGCACCGGCCACCTCTTGGGCTTCCGAATCGCCGTCGTCGATCAAGGCGGCGAGCGATTCAAACATCTCCCGCACCCGGGGTTTGTCGAGGTCGGTCAGGGCCACCTTCCCCGCCGCCGCGAGCGGAGAAACCTCCGGAGCCATCCCGCCCAGAGCGGTCATCACCCGCGTCACCTCTTCGCGCCACTCGGGCAAAAGCC
>JADGBU010000230.1:4344-4981 GCA_015231295.1 Magnetococcales bacterium
GATGCTGCAACACCCCCGCCCCAAGCGTGCCCACCACCCCCTTGAAGGGGTGAACCAGCCGTCCGGCCTGGTCGTAGGACTCCCGCGCCAACTCCTGTTCCATTCGCGGCACCACATCGGCAAACCGCTCGCGGCCACCCCCGAGAATCTTGCGGTAGAGCTTGCGATTGCCGTTCACGTTGCGCAATCCGGCGGTCAGATCGATGCCATCCAGATGCTCCGGCAGAATGACGCGCTCCTCGGCGGATGCGGCGGCAGACGGCGAGGCGGTCGCCGGGCGGGAAGGCGTGGCGAGAATCGCCGCCGTCGCCTCGGGGGTCAGCAGAGGCGCGCGCGGGGCGACATGACGGGCCATGGTGGCAAACATGGTGGGAGGATGGATCGGCTTGCTGATGTGATCGTTCATCCCTGCCATCATGCACTTTTCCCGATCTCCGGCCATGGCGTTGGCGGTCATGGCGAGAATCGGCATTCCCTTGAACCGTCCATCGGCGCGGATAACCCGGGTCGCCTCGTAACCATCCATCACCGGCATTTGCGCATCCATCAGCACCAGATCGAAGAATTGGCGTTCCACCAATTCGACCGCCTCCTGGCCGTTGACGGCGATGCTCACCACGATTCCTTCCTCTTCCAG
>JADGBU010000231.1:0-3132 GCA_015231295.1 Magnetococcales bacterium
GGTGGGGCAACCGCTCCGACCTGGACGCGAGCACGGACTACGAAATGCAACTGGCGCAGACCATGACGCTGGAAGGGACGGCAGGCTTTCTGCCGTCTTTTTTGATCAAGACCGTCTCTTCTGTCCAGGAAAGCGGCGTGGCCACCCTCTCGTTGAAAGCCTTCAACGCCAGCCGGGTGTTGCGGATCGGGGAGAGCGGGCGCGTGATGTGGGGGGCGGAAGGCGCATCTGCCGGGACCATCGAGTTGATCCGCGCCCCGCATACGCAACTTTTCGCGAAGTACGGGGCAAACGCCGGGACTCCGGCAGCCTATGCCATCGACGGCGACACCCTGACCCTGTTCCCGACCCCGGACGCCAACGGCAAGATATTCATCACGGGCCATTTTCAGGACACCTCCTGGATTGATCTGGAAGGGAACGAGCACAATCTGTGGATGGAGTTTGCCGCCGATTGGTTCATCGCCGAAGGGATGCGCCGCATGGCGTTGCACCTGACGGACAAAGAAGCGGTCATGCTGTACGCCGCCGAGGCGGACGCGGCCAGAAAGCGGGTGGAGTGGGATGACGCACACAAGCATCCATCCGACTCCAGACGGGGGATGGCCTAATGTTTGCCTCCTATTATTATAATGCAGGGGCTTCCGTTGCGGATATACTGGACGATCTTGTTCTGTTGTTGACTGGAACAACAAACAAAGCATATCTGTCGGCATCCTGTAACAAAGATGCTACATCAATATCAACTTTAATATCTGTGGCTGGATGGGAACTGCAAGATGCATCGGCAGGCACGAACGGGAAGGCGTTGAGATCACCGTATGTGGATGGGTCAGGATATAAATATGTGTATATTGATGCCAATGTTTCCGGAAAAATTATGGTGCGATTGTATGAAATCTGGAATGCAGCGTCGCACAGTGGCACCAATTTGGCCAACGGATCGGATACGTCAGGGGTTTCGATGGATACGGGCACGGGTGGCAGGCTGCAACTTTACGCATCGGCCAGATATTTAATCATTGGGGCGGACACAGGCGCAACGCCGTACCCGATTTGTGTGATGGAAATGACACGGATGGGCATGGATGCCCTGTACCCGGCAAGTATTTGGGGGAATCTGACAACGAGCTTGCCGTCCACATCTCCCAGGGTCTCAACACCCGCAGGAGATAGAACCGGTTCAAATGCCTATGTCACCCTGTGCAGCCTGGGAATCAGCACCTTTTCGGCGGCACTCTGTGCCGCCGGGCCATTGGCAGCCCTCCCGATTTATGCGCGGTTTCGGGGTGCGTCAAACACTTCGTCGGAGACCAATACCCTCGGCAGGCAAATGCCGCTTGGCAGCGTCACCGCCGCATCGGGGTTGTACGGGGTGGTCAAAGGGGTCGCCTCTGGCGGAGACAATATCGTGATCAACAGCACAGCCTACACCATTCTGCCCGGGCAGACCTGGCAATTTCTGGCGGTGCCCAATGGCTGACCTCGGCGTGGCAGAGACCGTGCCGGACGCTTTGTTGGAAGTCCTTGTCGCGGACGCCTCGTTGGCCACCGAGAGCTCTGGTGAGTCGGAGAGTGGATCCTGTTATTCCGCAGCCACCCGATGGACGAGTCCATAAGATGCCAGTCACGCACATCACCAACCTTTCCGAGCACGGGATCATCGCGGATCGGCCTGCGCACACGCTGCCCTTGAACGCCTTCAGTGCCGGGATGAATGTGCGGTTCTCCAATGGGACGGCCCAGAAGGTTCCTGGATATATCGGCGTTCTCGGCACGCCAGCCGTCAGTCCGTGGTTTTTGCGCTACATGTATGACCAGTTGCTTTATGCCGGGGAGTCGTCGGTCCACACGATCAAATCCGGAGCGCATCACACGATCTCCCGCACGGCCCTCGACGACAACCAGGTGTATGACGGGGCGTTCTCCGATCCGGACAGCACGAGGCCCTGGTGGATGGTGGAAACCGGATGGAGCATCGGTTCCGGCAAGGCGACGTGTGATGGATCACAGACGGCAGCATCTGCCCTCGTCCAGAAGGTTGGTGTGGTGAACTCGGAAAGCTACACCGTGTCGTTCACCATCACCGACCATTCCGCCGGAACGATCACTCCGAAAATCGGGGGAACCGCCGGAACCTCCCGGGCAGGTAACGGAACCTTCACCGAAACCATTGTGGCGGGGAGTTCCGGGGCATTGGCACTGGAGGGGGATGCGGAGTTTGCCGGGGCGGTGACGGCCATCGGCGTGTCCAACAACGCGGCAGCCTATCATGCCACTGCCAACCAGGGATGGAACGGGGATGCTCTCGGGGGTATCGGATATCTGAACAATGGCGTCGATGCCCCGCAAATGTGGAACCCGATCACCGAAACCACCAGACTGGCCAATCTGACCCACTGGCCGACCGGCATGCGGGTCAAGGCGTTGCGGTTTTTCAAATCCATCCTGATCGGGTTGAATGTCACCAAGGGCGGCGTCGCCTATCCACAGCTCATGGTGTGGTCGCATCCGGCTGACCCCGGGCAAGTCCCGGTCTCCTGGGCCATCGATGATCCGACCAAGCTCTCCGGACAGATGACCGTGGACGAAACCGGATCCGCCCTGGTGGAAGGGCAGCCGTTGCGGGATACCTTCGTGATCTACAAGGACGATCAGATCTGGGGCGCGTCGTACATTGGCGCGCCCTACATCTTTCAGGTGGCTCCGATCGTCAAGAGTGTGGGCGTGCTGACCCAGAATTGCGTCACCATGGTGGATGGCGTCCACTACGTCATGGGACGCGACGACCTGTACGCCTTCGACGGCAATTCCGCCAAATCCCTGTTGACCGGGGAAAACAGATCCTGGTTTGAACAGCAGGTGGATCCGGACTGCAAGGATCGCTCGTTCGTGGCCGCCAACCGCACCGAAAGAGAGGTCTGGTTCTGTTTTCCGGAGCGCGGAGCATCCTGGTGTACGGTGGCGTTGACCTACAATTATGCGTTCAACACCTGGGGGATACGCGCATTGCCCAACCTGAGCGCAATGGCAGAGGTGTGAGGTGGGTGGGATCGATTTCGGACTCTCCCCATGGCAGGCACAGCAAGCCGTGGGTTCCGTGGAGCCCTGCATCTGCGGCGGCTGCGCGAT
>JADGBU010000231.1:3165-3635 GCA_015231295.1 Magnetococcales bacterium
GGGCGATCACCGGTGGCGAGGTCAGGCATGCCAGATCCAAAAACGGCGGGGGAAACTGGACGGATCGGCAGTTGGTCGAAAGCGGGGTGCAGTGGTGGAATCATGCGGTTCACATCGTTTGCGATTCATCGGACCGGCTCTATGTGTTTTATGTCGATGCGACCGACAGGCTGAGAGTCAAGAAGTCTGAAGACAACGGAGACACCTGGTCCACGCACACCATCGGAGCACCCGAGGGGAAAACCTTGGGGCGCAGGGTGTGGGCGGTGGTGGATGCGTCGAATATTTTGCATGTGATCGTCCGGGACGACGAGGGGGCGGTCTGGTACAGCAAATCGTTCAGCCTGGGGGTGGCATGGGCCGCCTGGAAACAGGTATCGAGTTCGATTGTGCATCTGGATTGGGCCACCAATCTCCAAATCACCGTGGATGGCGCAGGCAACCTGCACATCGTTGCCGAGGCCATTGTC
>JADGBU010000231.1:3772-4918 GCA_015231295.1 Magnetococcales bacterium
AAGTGTGCATCGTCTTCGTCGAGGGCCATGATATCCGGTCCGCCAGATCGAAGGATGGCGGAATCACCTGGATCAAAGAGACGCTCATGACCGGATCGGAAGCGTTCATTTTCGATCTGTGGTCGCCACCCGGCGTGATCGCCCTGGCCGATGGCTCCTGGCATGCTTTCGTTTATGTGGGCGGATCGGTATTGGACATGGAATCCCAATCGACATCGGCGAACACGCCGCTGACGTAAATGTCACAATTGGCATTCGGGGTCGGGAACAGAGTCAAGGTGTCGCCCTGGATGGAATAGTAGGTCGGCGTGCCCGTGGAGGCGGCGTTGAATTTGATCCACAGATATTTGAAATCCCCCTTGACCAGATCCAATGTCGGCTTGGTGCCACCACTCTCGGCCCATCCGACCAACCCGTCACTGGGAATCTCCAGCAGACGCGCATTCCCTCCGGGACCAAGGGACTTCAGAGACAACGTATTGCTCCCGGAGGTGAGAGCGGTCTTGACGTGCTGTTGGTTCAAGAAGGCGGGCAGATAATCCCAGGACCCCTCCAGCAACGTGGTTTGCGCCAATTGCGCTTCGGTATCGACGGTCAGACCCAGGTCTTGCCGCCCGAGGAATTTCGCCTTTGTCAGCGGGGTATAGGACATCATTGCACCTCGATCACGATGGGTTGTTGTTCAAACCGGCGTCGGGAGCTCTCGTCCGCCAAAAGTGCCCATTGGCGTTCTGCCTCATGGCGCAGCGCATCCGCGTTGCCCGACCCGCATCTGGCCCCTGTGAGCAGAATCAAAAGCTCCGGGGCGTACTGCAACCAGACATTGCTTGCATTGGTTTCCAGAGCGGTGGCCGCCGCGTAGTGAATCAACCGGAGCGTCGCACCCTCTGCGGGGGTAGGGAAAACCAGGAGCTTGTTGCCCAGAATGGCGTACCGGGAGGGGGTGCCCGTTCCGGAGTGGCGGAGGGACTGGTTGTGGTCCGTCTTCAACAACTTCTCCCAACTCTCCGGATCATCGGAGAGCCGATAGACCCCTCCCTCTTCGTATTCGCGGATATAGCCCGTCGGCAGGGTCAACGCATGGCTGCCTGCCGGAATGGTCAAGTCGGGCGTGTCAGAGAGCAGGAACCAGGGCAGGATTGGACG
>JADGBU010000005.1:0-40035 GCA_015231295.1 Magnetococcales bacterium
ACAGATGGGCCATGGCGCGGGTGACGGGATGATCCGCCTGACCGTTGCGCGCCATTTCGAGGCGTCGCGACCAGTCGTCGATCAATTGCAGCTTGAGATCGTCATCTCCGTTGCCTTGCAAGGTGACATCCCGCATCACCCACACGAAGGCGCACAACACAAACCAGTAGGCCTTGAACCGCCGGGGAAGAAAGCGGGTATCCAGGGGCATGGGGCCGCCGTGCATCAACACCTTTTCGCGACAATAGGCGAAATCGCTGGACAACGGGGCGGGAATGGAAGGAAGACGTTTCATGGGCGATTACTGTAACCAGGAATGTCGCTCAAGGGAAGTCTTCACGCCAAGATTCCAACGACTCCCGCAACACGGCGAACACGCCGCTGGCCCCGAAGTGAAACATCAACCACTCCACCGGCAGCTCCGGCCAGCGCGCCATGAGAATTTCCTCCACATCATCGCCGGTTTCGCAGACCAGCAATCCTCCCGGCGTCAAATGATCGGGGGCCTGACGCAGAATCGGACCGAGCAGATCCAGGCCATCCTCTCCGGCCACCAGGGCCATGGCCGGTTCGCGATGATACTCGGCGGGCAACCGTTCGAAATCGGCCTTGGGCACATAGGGCGGATTGCTGACGATCAGATCGTAGCGTTCCCCCGCCAGGGCCGAAAAGAGATCCGAGCGGATCAGACGCAACCGTTGCTCCAATCCGAACCGTTCCCGGTTGAGTCGGGCCACCTCCAAGGCTCCCGGCGACAGATCCACCGCATCGACCTGAGCCCGGGGAAAGGCCAACGCCAGCGCGATCGCCAGACAACCGCTGCCGGTGCCCAGATCGAGAATGCGTCGCACCCGTCCCGTTGCCAGCCACGGCGTGAAGCCGCGCGGATCGTCGAGCATGTTTTCGATCCGGGAGCGGGGAATCAGCACCCGCTCATCCACCACAAACCGATGCCCGGCGAAAAAGGCCTCGCCGGTGACATAGGCGGCGGGTTTGCGCTGTCCGATGCGGGCCTCCAGCAGGGCGCGCACCCGTTCGGCGGCATCCGGCGGCGGGGGCGGACGACGCCCCGGCGGAGTTTCCGGCGGAATGGAGAAGGCGTGCAACACCAGATATTCGGCTTCTGGGTATGGTTCTTGCATTCCACTGGCAAAGCACAAGTCGGCGTCTGTCAGTTGACGCGCCACGATCCGGATCCAATCCGCCACCTGACGCGGGGCGGTTTCCGGACCGGAACGCGCCACCGCAGGACGTCTTCCGGAGCGCAGAGGATGTGTGGTTTTTTTGTCGGCGTCAGAGGAGCGAATCTTCATGGCAAGGATAAAAAAATTGGCGGTTGTCGGTTGCCACGGCTTGGCACCCGAAAAAATTTGACGTACTCTTTCGTTGGATTTTTGACACATCCTTTGCCAATGGTCGGTCCCAACGGGTGCCTGTGGCCGACCGGAACCCAAGGATCGCTCTGGTTTTTGACTCCGACCCATGGTAACCAAAAAGGCCAAGTTGACGACATCATGTACGGAATCATAGGAAAATCCCAGTGTATGCAGAAACTGTTCAAGATGATCGAACGGGTCGCCTCGACCAATTCCACCATCTTGATACAGGGAGAAAGTGGCACCGGCAAGGAGTTGATCGCCAAAGCCGTACACCACCTTTCCCCCAGAAAGGATCAGCCCCTGATTCCGGTCAACTGCGGAGCCATTCCGGAGGATCTGCTGGAGTCTGAACTCTTCGGACATGTGCGCGGCGCCTTCACCGGCGCGGCCAACACCCGGGTGGGCCGTTTCGAACTGGCCAACGGGGGCACCCTGTTTCTCGACGAAATCGGCGACATGAGCCCCAAGCTCCAGGTCAAAATGCTGCGGGTGCTGCAAGAGAAGATCGTCGAACCGGTGGGCGCGGTGAAACCGGTCAAGGTGGATGTGCGGGTGATCGCCGCCACCCACAAGGATCTCGAAAAAGAGGTCGCCGAAAAACGGTTCCGGGAAGATCTCTTCTACCGCCTCAACGTGGTGCCGATCCATGTCCCCCCCCTGCGGGAACGGGAAGGGGATATCCTGTTGCTGATCAACTATTTCCTGGAACGGGCCTACAAAATCCAGGAACGCCCCCGCGTCAACGTGGAACGAGAAATCCAGGAGATTTTCCAAAGCTACTCCTGGCCGGGCAATGTCCGGGAGTTGGAAAATCTCATCGAACGGTTGACCATTCTCTCCGAGGGGACCGTCCTGTTCGAGGATCTGCCCCCGAAAATTCGCAATCATGTGCCCGTGCCGGCGGTCCGCCCCCCGGAAATGCGGGAACAGCCGCCATCCTCCGCAGAAGCCGACCGGAGCCCGCCCCCCGCCTCCCCGCACGATGCCGATCCGGAAATCGATGGCGATCGGGATGGAGAAGGCGACGTGGACAGCGAGAGCGGTCCGGGACTGGAGGCGGTCAACCGCATGATCGCCGCATCGACCCAGGATCTCAACCAGAAAATTCTCCAGGGACTCGACTTCAATGGTGCCGTGGCCTCGTTCGAGAATCAACTGATTCTCTCCGCCCTCGACAGCACCGGCTGGAACAAAAACAAGGCGGCACGCCTGCTGAATCTCAATCGCACCACGCTGGTGGAAAAAATCAAGAAAAAAGGACTGGAACGGCTGGAACGGGTCGAAACGGATGGAGGCCTGACGTGACCACACGGAGCCATTGGAAATCTGAAATCCCGACGATCGCCGGGTGGTGGCTGGGCGTTTTCTGCGCGCTGGCCCTGTTCTGCGCCCCCCAGGAGGCCCACGCCTTCTTCACCGCCCTGAAATATCAAACCGAGGATCAGGGGAAACGGGAGATTCTCTCCTTCATGATTCCCCCCGGTGCTCCGCGCCCCTCGATCCGCATGGTGGACGCGACCACCATGCGAATCATCGTGCCCGGCGTCCTGGCCCTGCCGTCGAATGAGTTGAAGATCAAGGATTCCAAGTGGATCAAGGATCTGAAAATGACCGATGTGCCCCGGGGCGAGGAGATGGGACTGCAATTGACCTTGAGTCTCAAGGATGGCAACGTCAATTTCCGCGATTCGGTGGGCGAACAGGATCCGGTGGAAGGCTCCCTCTATCGGCTGGAGTTCGATCCCCCGGTGCTCCCTTCGGGCAGCGGGCAGGGTCAACTGCTGGAAGGCCGGGTGCTCGCCGGTCGGGATGGCACCCTGGTGCTGATCTCCCATACCGGCAACGGCCAAACCCAACCCTTCCTCGATCTGGGCTCCCATGTGGCCCGCCTCGAATGGCAGGGCGCGGTCCTGGGCCCGACCTGGCGCACCATCGCCCCCGCCGGATTGGCGGAAAAGATCAATGTCTACGAATTCAAAGGCAAGGTGGAAGTGGAGATCAATCTTCACGACTCGACCAGCCAGGTCAATTTTCTCCACGATCCGGTGGCCGGACTCTACATCGCCTCCATCCGCGCCAAGGATGGCATTGGCCGTCAGGAAGAGGCGGAACAACTGCTGAAACAACGCCGCAAAACCGTCACCGAAAAACGGGCCATCCCTTTGCGCCGCATCGGCAATCCCGGCTACGAACACCAACCCGACAACAAAACCCGCATCAACGAACAGGAGATCGACGAACTCTACTTCCTCGACCAGGCCAAGGCCGCCGAACGGGATCACCAGTACGCCAGAGCCCGAGGCTATATCGATCGCCTGCTGGAACTCTTCCCCGACACCAAAAACCGCGAGTTCCTCGACTTCTACAAATATGATCTGGCCCGCCAGATGGATTGGAAATCGGGCTGGCTGCTGACCGAATTGAGCACCCTGATCGCCCGCTATCCCAACGTGGCCGAATATCCCGAACTGCGCCTGAATCAACTGGCCCTGCTCAACCGCTCGGGACAGTTCCAGGAGGCCTCCGCCATTCTCAACGATCCCAACCTGCCCAAGGAGAACTATCTGACCTGGCTGGAGCGGGGTCGCACCGCCATGGGACTGATCCAATCCCGCATCGCCCCGGAAGAGAATCTCAAGGCGGGCGAGGCCTACCTGAAAAAAGTGCTGGAACAGAGCCGGGATACCGGACCGGCTGCCGCCGAAGCCCATTTTCTGCTCTCCCGGATCGCCAAGGCTTCCGGGGATCACGAAGGCGCGATCCGCATTCTCGACGCCATGTCTCCGGAACAGGTGGCCCACATCGCCAATCAGCCGGAACGACTGATGGAGATCGCCGATATCTATTACAAATTCCGCCGCTATCCGGATGCGGTGCGCTACTACGCCCAGGTGCTGAGTCACTATCCGACCCATCCCACCATCACCCCCTGGGCGCTGTTGCGCGCCGCCGAGTCCCACCGGCAACTGGGACACGTCACCGACGCCACCCGCCTGTTCGAACGGCTGAAAAAGGATCACGCCGACTCCGACGCCACGGTCTGGGGACGCATCTTCCAGTTGCAACTGGAAAAGGATCGGGACATTCACGATCGTCTCGAAGAGTTGGAAAAAATTCTGGAAGCCCTCAATCTGCCCAAAGAGCAGGCCGATGCCTTCATGGGTCGGGTGCGTCAACTGCTGGTGGAGACCAACCGCCATTGGGATGTCAAGAAGACCCTCGATCAACTGGCGGCCCTCAAGAAGGATTACCCCAAAATCGCCCCCGAAGTGTGGGAACGGGTGCCGGTGCTCCAGAGCAAGATGGAGCAGAATTTCAAGGATCGACTCACCCGGCTCGACACGTTGATCCAGGAGATCGCCCTGCCCGAAGCCCTGGCCGAGGCCTACATGACCAAAGCCGAAATGCTCGGCGAGGCGGGACGCCACAAAGAGGTGCTCGAAACCCTGAATCAACTCATGACCATCAGCTCCCGTGGCGACATGGTGGCGCGGGCCCGGGAGATCAAACGGCTCTATCTGCTGGAGGGGATGAGCCGCGCCCTGGACAATGGCCGTCCCGAGTATGCCGCCATTCTCGCGGAGATTCATGGCGAGGATTGGCGCGAGGATCCCGCATTCATTCCGGCGAAGATTCATCTCGCCGAAGCCCTGATGCGAATGGGTCTGCACGACGAAGCCCTGAAACTGCTCGACGGCATCCAGAGCAACTCCGCCAACGCCCTGACCCAACTGGCCAACGGCCTCTCCCGGGAGAGCATCCTCGACCTGCACGAGCCGAAGGGCGGCGTCAAGAGTCCGGGCAAAGGCCAGGAGAACCCCTCGACGCGAGACGCGGCCCGAGTCCGTCTGGACGAGGCCGCCCGACTGGCCCGCAAAAAGGATTGGGAAGGGGTGATGGTGCTGCTCGAAGGGGTGCCGGATGGCATGCTCAATCCCGGCGATCGGGTCGAGCGGTGGCGGATTCTCGCCAAGGCCGAAGCCGGTCTGGAACGGTTTCCCCAGGCGGTGCAACACATGGAGGATCTGTTGTTCGGTCGTCCCATGGGGGATGGCATGGATTATTACTGGTATGCCAGCATCCTTCACCAGTGGAAGGGAGATGACAAGGCCCTGCCCGCCTTCAAGCGGGTGGCCGCCGAGGCCCAGAACAAGGAGATCCAGGCGTTGGCCCGCATTCGGGTCGGCGACATTCTGCAACGCAAGGGGGATTTCAAGGGAGCCAAGGAGCAGTTTTCGGGCGTGCAGAAGCTGGCCCCCGACTCCCCCTGGTCCAAGATCTCCTCGGAAAATGCCTCGCAACTGGGCATGGCCCTGGATGTCAACCCATGACCCAACTCCGTCGCGAAATCCTGTTGATCGGGGGGCGCAATGGGCCGGAACTGACCCATTTCATCGCCCAGTTGAGCGCCGCCGGTCTGGATGCCACCCGCATCCCCCATGTGGCCGAGGCCAAGGAGCAGTTGGCCCGTTCCCGTTTCAGCCTGGTGGTGGTGGCCATGGAGAGCGGCATCGACTCCCTGGAACCGATCCGGGAGTTGACCTTTCTGTTTCGGGGCTTGCCGGTGCTGGCCGCCGCCATCAAGGGGAGTGTCACCGAGGCGCGGGAGGTGATCACCGCCGGTGCGGCGGATTATCTGCTGCTGCCGGTGGACGACGACAAAGTGACCTCGCTGGTCCAGCACTTCGCGGATCAATATTTCGACCCGGAACTGGGACGGGGCCGACGCCTCATCACCGCCGACGCCGGCATGCGTCATCTGCTGCAACAGGTGCGCCGGGTGGCGCGCACCATGGCCACGGTGCTGATTCAGGGCGAGAGCGGAACGGGCAAGGAGTTGATCGCCCGCTTCGTGCATCAAGTCTCGGATCGGCATCAGGGACCGTTCATCGCCATCAACTGCGCGGCCCTGCCGGAAAATCTGTTGGAATCCGAACTGTTCGGACATGCCAAAGGGGCCTTCACCGGTGCCCTGGCCGATCGCAAGGGCAAATTCCAGCAGGCCAACGGCGGCGCGATCTTTCTCGACGAAATTTCCGAGATGTCTCTCAATCTGCAAGCCAAGCTGTTGCGGGTATTGCAGGAGCGGGAAGTGGATCCGGTCGGTGGACGCAGTGCCATCCCCCTCGACGTGCGGGTGATCGCCTCCACCAATCGGGATCTCAAGGCCTGGGCGCAATCGGGCAGGTTTCGGGAGGATCTCTATTACCGGTTGAACGTCTTTCCGGTACGGCTGCCGCCGCTGCGTCAGCGACCCAACGACATTCCCCTGTTGGCCGAACACTTCCGCAAGCGGTTCGTGGAAGAGTTGGGACGCAATGCGATTCCCTTTTCCAGCGAGGCCATGGCCACGCTGAATCGTTACGGCTGGCCGGGCAATGTCCGGGAGCTGGAAAATGTGATCCATCGCGCGTTGCTGGTGGCGGACGGCGAACAGATCTCCACCCTGGATTTGATGATCGACGCCCCCCCGCCCCCTCCGGGTGCGATGCGGGAGGACGTGTACGCGCACGACGCCGACGATGACGACGAAGAGATGGAAGAGGGCATGAGCGGTGGTCCCATCGATCTGCCGCGTCCGGAACTGGAAAACAGCGATCAGATTCGTTTGCCCGTGGGCACGACGGTGCGCCAGATGGAAGAGTTTCTGATTCACCGCACGCTGGATGAGGTCAAGGGAAACCGGACACGGGCCGCCGAGCTGTTGGGCATTTCCATTCGCACTCTGCGCAACAAGTTGAATGAGTATGCGGCCCGCTGATTTTTTCCCTTTTCCCGGACTCTGGAGGATCGGTCGCTGGCATGCGATGATGCTGGCGGTACTGGTGCTGCTGGGGGGGTGCGCGGATCCCATCGAGGATCCGGTATTGGTGGCGTTGACCAATCAGGACACCGTGTGGGAATCCCTGGAACGGGTCGTGCGTCCCGTCGCCTATTGGACGCGCAAGGTCACGGAGTTGGAAAAAAGCGCGGAAGAGGCGCGCAAGGCTTTTCAGGGGCATCACGAGGCCTATCGCAACGGTTTGTTGACGCGACGCGAAGCGGTGCTCAAGGCGGTGCAGGAGGCCAGAGGCCGTCAGGAGAAGAGTGACGAGGCCCGTCAGGAGGCGATTCAGCACCATCGGAGCGTGTTGGCCCACGCCCGGGATGAGGCCAGAAACTCGGGACGCAATCTGCGGATTCGGTTGGCTTTGCTGCGCAAGGCGCAAGAGCAGCTCGACCGGTCCCGATGACCTTGGACTACAGATCCAATCCTTTTTTCTTGATCAAACGGACATTGTTGGCCCGATAGGTTTCGTTGCGTCCCGGATAGACCTCGAACTCGATATGATCCCCCGGACCCGGGACATGCTCAGGATCGGTCAACTCCGAAACGTGAATGTAAACGCTGTTGCGCTTGCACTTGGCGAATCCATAGCCTTTTTCCGGAAAATAGACCGTCACCACCGCATGTTCGATGGCCCCGATCACCAGATTTTCCCCCATATCCCCCTGAAGGCTCTGAAGATCGTTCTGCCGGGTGATCTGCAAGGCGATCAACCCTTCGGACTCCGAGCCCGAACCGGCGGAAAACTCCACCAGATCATCGACCCGCATTCCGGAGTACTGCACCTCCTGGGTCAGGATGAAAAACCGGATCGGCTTGGCATCGTGATCGCGAATGGCGATGAAGCCACTGCCATCTTCCGCCAGCGACTCGACCCGCCCCTGGAAGCGACTGCCCAACACCAGCACCGAACAGGCCTGGGGACGCCCCTCCTTGCCCGGCTTGATGACGAACTGAACGTGATCGTTCTCGAACACCGGCACCTGATGAATCACGTAGGTCATATGGAAATAAATTTCCTGATACTCGTGATTATCCGAATAATATTGAATAAATCCGAATCCCCGTTCCTTCTTGAAAGCGGAGACCTTGCCAAAATAGGGCCGTGACTGAATCGGCTCCTCCTCGACCTGAGCGCGATTGATCTCGACGGGGGAAGCGGTGATGTACTCCCCCGGATTGGCCTGCCAGTGGATCGCCAACCGCTTGATGGGTGCGGCCACCCCGGTCATGCGGAACGGCGGCATCTCCTGGAGATAATCGACGAAAGGCCGGTTGACCAACTCTCCGGCCCGGGAACGGAAGGGAAAATCGTGGGCCACGATGGGATCGGGATGATGCAGCAAAATGGCATGTCCCCTGGCCTGCTCGCAAAGCTGCTGGGCCATGTCGCTGGCGATGCCCAGATAGTCGATCCGTTTGCCATCGTTCCAGTGGAGGGCAAAGACCTCTCCCGTGGCGATGCCGACACCACAGGAGAGACCATATGCGGGATATCGACGCCGCTCCAGGAGATGCTCCTGGAGGTCGATGGCCGCCTGAACCGCGTCTCCGGGATGACGAAAGACACACATCACCCCGGAAGCCAGACATTTGACGAACTTGCCATTGTGCCGATTCGCCTGGAGCAGGACCGCCTGATAGAATCCGGCGTGAAGCTCGGCCCATTCGAGGACCGGGCGACCATCCTTGTACTGTTCCGCGTTATGAATTCTGGCACACAGAAAGCTCTTGACGACCGATTCGAGGCCAATATCCCGCGTGTGACTCATGTGCGACTCGCCTTGAGGATGATCACGGGTTCGGTCGGCACATCGCCATGCCCCCGGCTGTTGCCGGTCTTGACGGCGGCGATCTTGTCCACGGTCTCCATGCCCGAGGTGACGCGACCAAATACCGCATATCCGAAGTCACGCTTGCCGTGATTCAAAAAGGCATTGTCCGCCAGATTGATGAAAAATTGCGAAGTGGCACTGTCCACCACCTGGGTGCGCGCCATGGCGATGGTGCCCCGGGTATTGGTCAGTCCATTGTCCGCCTCGTTCTTGATGGGGGCATTGTTGGCCTTTTCCCGCATATCCGGGGTCATGCCGCCCCCCTGAATCATGAAACCCGGGATCACCCGATGAAAGACGAGTCCGTCATAGAACCCGGCATCCACATAGCTCAGAAAGTTCTTGACAGTGATGGGGGCTTTGCTCTCGTCGAGTTCGAGAACGATATCGCCGTGATTCGTGGTCAGGGTCACCATGGGGTGGGCTCCGGGTTTGGGTTTGGTGGGAAGATCGGCGGCACGGGCCGTGCCGGCCAACACGATTGCAAAAAGCAGAAGAGTGTAAAAAAATCGACGGGTCATGGTCAATGGATCCTCCCGAATCACGGCACCTGTGGTGAACGAAATTTTCTACGGTTAATAAAAACCGCAAATGGCTCCAGACGCAAGGATTCAAACAAACGGGACTCCTTCAATCCGGAAATCACCCCCTGCCCTCCCCGGACATTCCAAAATCGACCCGCCATTCTTGCCCCGGAGGTGAGCAAGGAACTTTGCAAATCACCACAACGGCGTTTATACTGAATTCAACAAAGTCGAAAAAAAACCGAACACAATTACGACCGTTTACGTTAGAACCTGGCTTTCCTCGAAAGTCCACGCGGTCAGGAGCGCGAGGATGAGTTCTGCATGGCCCGATCCGGTGGATCTGACGGATTCACAGCAACAGGCGATCACCGCGATCCAGCGGAATACCACCTATTTGTGGAAATCATTCGTCTCGCTCCCCAAGGAAAAAAAGAGCTTCATCTGTCCCATTCGTCAAGTCACCTATCAAAAAATTCGCAAAAACCTGAACACCCTCTGTGAAGCGGGCTTCTTCGAGTTCAACCTGATTCACGAAAATTCAGGCATCGAAGGCTCGGTCATCAAAGTGGAGGTCTCCGAAATCAATGACGCCTTCCGGGCGATCATCGCGCATCAGTCGGACCCGGCCCACAAGCCCGCCCCGGAAAGCACCCCCGTCACCCCGTCGAGGCCGCGTCCGCCCTCCTCCACCAAACCGCTGACCGTGCAAAACTCCCCCCGACCGGTGGCTCTGCCCAAACTCGCCCTGTCCCGTTTCTCCCCGTCCGACCCCGTGGACAAACCGATCGAAGAAGAGACCCCCGCACACAAATCCGGCCCACGACTCTGGATGATCGTTTTGGGCATTCTGCTCTCTCTCGAAGCGGCCCGCTGGCTCACCTACGGCACCAGTTCCACCACCTGGATGAGCCAACTCTATCGGCAGACCTTCACGGTTGCGAAAACTCCGGACGCACCAAAAACGCCTCCGATCCTGCTGGCCCAACGCCTCCCCCAGACGGAACAGGCCCCCACGCCCTCCAGCACGCCCCCGGCAGCGCCTTCCAAAAGCGATCCCGTCTCCACCCCCCTTCCGGTTCCGGTCGCCACGCCGCCGCCCACCACCAAGACGATCGAGGCGGCGACCTCGACCCCCATCGCGCCGACCGCGCCGAACAAAACGACCCCGGGTGAGGTTGCCGCCCCGGCTCCGGCCCCGGCTCCGGCTCCGGCACCAGCCCAGGCGGAGCAACCGAGTGCCCCCCCTGCGGCCTCAACGACCGCCCCCACTCCGGATCCAGCCCCCGCCGCCGCGCCGCCTGACGCGGAGGCCGGAAAAGAGGCCACCACACCCTACCGCCCCGCGACCGCACCGACGCCACCCGCCTCGGAGAGTCCGGAAGCCACCACGCCGACGCCGAACCCGCTTCCGCCTGCGGTGCCGGCTCCGCTCGCCGTGCCGGGTCCATCACCCATCCCGACCCCGGCCCCCCTGCCGGTCCAGAACGCCTCACGCCGTCTTTACGCGCCGGTCGTCTTTCCCCATCGGAGCATTCGTTTTCCCAACGATCCCGAAGAGAGCACCCCGCTCCAGGCCGCTCCGGCCCAATCCACCCGGATCGTGATGGTCGATCTGCCGAAACTCAATCTCCACTCCCACCCCTCTTTCCAGGGCACCCGCATCAAGGAGTTGAATCAAGGCGTGAATCTCACCGTCCATTGGGGAGAAAACGGTTGGCTGCAGGTGACGGATCCCACCAATACCACCGGTTGGGTGATGGCCTTCGCCACCCGTGACGCCTCCACGCAGCAGAGGATCACCGTGCGCGAAACCTTCGCACCCTCTCCGCCCCGAACACCACCTTGACGCCAACCCCGAATCCGTATGACTTTCCCATCTCCCCTTGCCGACATCTCCCGATTGGATCGACGCCGATGAACGCTTCCTGCACCGAACTGACCGCGCAACTGGTCCGCATTCCTTCGATCACCCCGGTCGATGCGGGATGCCAAACCCTGGTCCGACAACGCCTGGAACAGGCCGGATTCACCGTGCATCCGTTACGCTTCGGCACCACGGACAATCTCTATGCCCGCTTCGGCAACTCCGGCAAGAATCTCTGTCTGGCCGGACATACCGATGTGGTCTCCCCCGGGGATGCGACGCAATGGCTCTGCGACCCCTTCTCCGGCACCATCCTCGATGGCATGCTCGTGGGGCGAGGCGTGGCCGACATGAAAGGCGGGGTGGCCGCCATGATCGTCGCCGCCGAACGCTTTTTGAAGGCCAGGCCCGATTTTCCCCATTCGATCTCCTTTCTGATCACCGGAGATGAAGAGGGAGAGGCCACCGACGGCACGGTGAAAGTGTTACAATGGCTGCGGGAACGCGGGGAGAGGCTCGACTTCTGCATGGTCGGAGAGCCGACCAGCGACACCGTGCTCGGGGACCAATACAAAAATGGACGCCGTGGCTCGCTCAACGGGGAGATCCGATTTGTGGGGCGTCAGGGACATGTGGCCCATCCCCATCTGGCCAACAATCCGATCCATCGCGCCATGCCGGTACTGGCCCGGCTGGCGGCTTTGCGTTTCGATGAAGGCAGCGCCGATTTCCCCCCCTCCTCGCTGCAATTGACCACCATCCACGCCGGAGACGCCACCACCAACAACGTGATTCCAGGCGTGCTGACGGTTCATTTCAACATTCGCTTCGGCACCGCCAATACCCCGGAAACCTTGGAAAACGCCATCCGCGAAGTGTTGAAGAGCGATGGCCACGAACATGAAATGACCGTCGAGGTTTCCGGTTTGCCCTTTCTGACCCGATCCGGTTTGCTGGATCAATGCCTGATCGAGGCGACACGGGATGTGTTGGGCATCGCGCCGCGCCCCTCCACCGGAGGCGGCACCTCCGATGCCCGTTTCATCTCCCGGGATTGCCCGCAAACCCTGGAATTGGGATTGGTCGGCAAGAGCATTCACAAGGTCAACGAATCGGCTCCGGTCGCCGATCTGGAAGCGTTGAGCCAAGTCTATCAACGTCTGATGGAACGACTGTTCGACGCGCTCTGAAACCATCGAAAAAAAAGAAGGGGTCTGGGGGACTCCTCCCCCAGGGTTTTCATGGTCTGATCTAGGTGGTGATCTTCCGATAAATCTCCGAAATCTTGAGCGGCAACAGATCGACCGAAGGCAGCACCACAAAACGCGACGGACCGTACAACCGAGGCAAATACGCCTGCGCCTCCTGATCGATCGTGATGCAAAACGGATGGATATCCCGCTGTCGGGCTTCGATCAAGGCCTTTCTCGTGTCTTCCAGACTGTATTCCCCCCGGTAGCCGTCATAATCTTCCGGCTTGCCATCGGACAAAATGATCAACAGGCGAATCCTGGCCTCCACCGTCTCCAGCAAATGGATCGCGTGTCGAATGAAAACCCCCATGCGGGTATATTCCATCGGTCGAATGTTGGCGATTCTCCGCTCCACATCGACCGAATAGGCGTCGGTAAACGGCTTGATCCGCATGAACTCGCACCGCTTCCGCGTCATGCCGGAAAAACCGTAAATCGCATAACGATCCTGCAACACCTCCAAGGCCGTACTCAACAAAACGACGCTGGCACGAATGGCATCGTTGACCCAACCCTTGGTGGAACCACTCATATCCACCAGAATCAAGGTGGCCACATCCCGCTGCTGACGTTCGATCCGCTGGAAGAGTCGATTGCTCATCTCGCCACCGGATCTGGCTTCGACCAGGGCTTCCACCAAAGCATCCCAATCGACCTCATCGCCCCGATCCTGTTTCTTCAAACGCTGCTCGCCACCGCGCAACATCTCGAAAGAACGACGAATGTGACGCACCAGACCCGCATATCGGGTCAAGGTCTCCTGCACGAAGGGTTCATCCGACGGCGTGACCGGCAACTCCCGCAGCACGCACCATCCCTTGCGATAGTCCTGACGATGACAATCCCATTCGTCGTAAAGAAACGCCCCCTCCTCGTGATAGACCCCCTGCCACACCTCCAACTCCGTGTTGGAAGAGTCCGCATCGAGGTCATAACCGCCGGGTCCGGCGGCTTCCAGATATTCCGGGGGAATCTGACCCAGATCCTGCACGATGTCTCGCACCAGATGTTCCAGAGATTCCGGCGGGGTCAACGGCTGTCCATCGAGGTTGAAATCGAAGGTGAGGCCATCCGGTTTCGGCTCGAAGGTCAACAGCGACGGATCGGAGAGTCCTGGCATGGTGATCCGGGCGGGATGTTTGTCCAGCATCTTCCCCACCATGCGACGAAACAGATGACGCTGCTTTTGCAACCGCTGCTGCATGGCGCAATCCACCCGTTGCATCATGAGCACCCCCTGATGCCAGGGCGTCTCCGGCCATTCGGAGGCCGCATGGCCCCATTCCAGCCACCGCCATGAGGTTTCCGGCGTGGCGGAAGCCTCTTCCAGCGCGCGCGAAGCCTCCTGCCACGACGCGGGCCAAGGCGGCGTTCGGGTCAACGCGCCGATATCCCGCCCCAAACCCGGAAATCGCCGCCGCAACAGAGCCGCCAACCGATGGTTCTCCAGAGTATAATAGAGCGCTCCCGCCCGCTCCGGATCGGGAAACGCACTCAGTCGTTGCGACAACTCGGGGAAAAAAGTGCCATAGCGGGTCTGGGCCCACAATCCCGCCGCCACACAACGATACAGACGCTCGTTCTGCCGCAGGTCGGGAAAACGGGCCAGCCGACTGGGTAAAAACAGGGTCTCGGTATCGGTATAGATCTGCTCGCCGATCTCGATCTTGAGGGGGCGACCGCCCAATCCGGTCAACACCTTCTCCAGACAGTGGACGATGGTGGCCAGAAACAGGGATCCCGGCTCCGGGGCGCGCTGTTGCGCGAAACTTTGCGGATCTTTCACCACCCGCAAGGCGGCATGCAACCCCTCCTGATCATAGCGGTCGAACGCGACCCCGAGCCACTGACGCATCCCGGTCATATCGAGCCACTGGGTGGCATCGGGGGCGTGCTGGGCAAACTGAAACGCCAATTCCGGATTGGTCCGCGCCAACATCTCCACCCAGGCCAGAATCTGCTCCTGATCGGCGCGGCAACAGCGGGCCAGTTGATGCACCGGCCCGCTACAGGTGCGACGGGAGGAAAGAGCCGCTTCCAGCAACGCTTCCAGCCGTTCTTCGAGAAAATCGAGAGGCAGAGGGGGGTCTTCCAGCGGAATGGACATCAGAACAGCGTGGCACTCAGAGCCTGAACCGCCGTCAGCATCTCCGGATCATCGGTCAGAACCTGCGCGATGGCCGCCGTGCAGGCGGAAGGAGGCATGATCCCACTCTGGATCAACTTTCCAGCGTGAACCAACAGGCGGGTGCTGGCTCCCTCTTCGAGACCGGAGCCTTTCAGATTGCGGGTGAGACGGGCAAACGTCACCAGCGCGCGGGCCGTCTCCGGATCGACACCGCTTTCGTGACGCACGATATCGATTTCCACCGCTTCCGGGGGATAGTCGAACTCCAAAGCCACGAAGCGTTGCCGGGTGCTCTGCTTGAGATCCTTCATCACGCTCTGATAGCCGGGATTGTAGGAGATGATCAGCGAAAATTCCGGCGGGGCCAGCAGCAGTTGTCCGAGCTTTTCCATCGGCAGAATGCGCCGATCATCCGCCAGAGGATGAATCACCACCGTGGTATCCTTGCGGGCCTCGACGATCTCATCCAGATAACAGAGTCCGCCACAGCGCACCGCGCGGGCCAGGGGGCCATCCTCCCACACCGTATTGCCGCCGACGATCAAAAACCGTCCCACCAGATCGGTGGCGGTCATATCCTCGTGACAGGCGACGGTGATCAGCGGACGACGCAGCCGCCACGCCATGTAATCGACAAAACGACTCTTGCCGCATCCCGTCGGACCCTTGAGCAGAATCGGCAACCGATTCCGATAGGCGGCGGTAAACAGCGAAACCTCATCTCCCGTGGCGTGATAATAGGGCTCTTCCTCGATGAAATGGTGTTCGGGCTCGACGATCTTGACGGACACACGCACCTCGTGGAAATAAAAGGAGTCCAGGGGCCACAGGCCCCTGGCACTCGACAGACCCCGATCGGGTCACCAGATCTGATCACTTTCGCGCCCGAAGGTCAAACCCTGGCGTGACGAGTCCCCCGGATCCCCTCTTGATTGCCCCGACACGACCGGTCTTGCACGGCGTTTCAGAAACGATAGCTCCAGTTCAACTCCATTTCATACTGTTTCATATGCAGCGAACCGGTCTGAAACGGGGTATTGGGATTGGTTCCCTCGACCCGTTCGTTCAGGGCATGGCTGGCGGCGAAATCGATGCTGCTGCGTTCGGAGATTTTCCGGCTGGCACCGATCGTCACATGTTGGGTGATGGTGGCCGGGGCCAGGGTGTTGAACAACGCCTGTTTGCTCGGCACCACCTGATTGGCGATGCTGTAGCCGGAACGCAAGGCCCAATCCTCATTCGCCTGCCACTGAAGGCCGGCCTTGTAGATCGTCATGTCGCGCCAACCAAACCCCAGGCCGTCATCCGTGCCCAGGGAGATGGTGCCAGGGGTCAGCACCATGTCGTTGCTGTTGCCGACCGACTTGATGTCGCTGAAAAACAGGCGTTGCATATCCAGCGCGGCGGTCCACTCGGGGGTCGGCTTGTAGGCGACGCCGATCTGAAAGGTCGGCGGAATGTCAAAATCCCCCTGTTCGGCCAGCAATCCGGCATACTGGTCGAAGCGGGTCATGTAGAGCCGGCTCTGATAGGAGGAGCCGACCGACAGGGTATCGGTGGCTTGCCAATACCATCCCAGTTTCAGGCCACCGCCATACGAGTAATCATAGCCATTGTTGGTGACGGCGTTCGGATTGGCGGACAAACCGGCGAACGGTTGCAGTCCCTCGATTTTGATGCGCTGCGCCGCCAGCACCGGAGCCACGCCGATCGTATGCTCCTTGTTGAGTTGTTTGGCGTAATTGATGCCCACGAACAGTTGCGCCATATCGATGCTGGTCGGGGCGGTGGTCACGCCCGGCGGGGCGAAGTTGCCGAACACCGCCACATCATATTCGGTATTCATGCCGCCGTTGCCACCGATGCTCACCCCGATGGTGCTGGTGGCATCCAGGGGACGATTCCAGCCCAGATGGGGAATCAGGAAAAAATCATCCGTTTTTTCGAAGGTTCCCGGGGGAATGAACGGAACGCCCGCCGGCATGGCCGAAGGGGTATCGGCGGTGAAGCCCCGATCGGGCTTGAACCAGGCGAGTCCCACATCCAGCCGATGACCGACATGGGCCATCAAGGCCGGATTGACGGCGGTGCCCATGGTATCGGTGGGCAGGGCCACACCGGCACCGGCCATGCCTTTGCTGATGGTTCCGAATCCATAGGTATAATACCCATTGCTGGCCTGTGCGGAGGTCGCCAAAGCCAACGCGGCCACCAAAGTTCCTGCCCCCACCCACCATACTTTCATTAAAATTCTCCCATTTGTCGTTTCATTGGCTATGGATATCCCCTGGCTGCATCCAACTGGGGCAGGTTTGCGTTTTTCAGCTGATCTTTATATTTGACCATCGATATTTGCAAAGGTTGCATGTTTTTTTTTTGCGCCGCTTGATTTTTAAGCGTCGGGGCGCTCCGATTCGGGGATGTCGGCACAGGATCCTGCCGCACGCCATCGATTCCATCCTCCTGAAGCCAAGGTCGCCGTCAGGAGGATGGTCCGATTCCGTGCGGTGTGATTCTTCTATGGAAGCGTTTTCCGAATGGTGATCGCGCCCCGGATTTCGCCTTCGGAATATCCGGTCGCCTGATCCTGGGGATAGTGCTGACTCAGAGCCGCCTTGACCTCCGGCGTGATCTGATCCGGTTTCCCGTGGCATCCGAGGCAGAGTGCTTGCACCGGCAGCGCCTTGACATAACGATACTCGGAACCGATCCGCTCCCCTTTTTCGAGTTTGGCGGGTGACTCACCGGCGGCGGCGCGCTTGTCGAACGCTTCGAGGGCGGCTTTTTCCCAGGCATCGGGAGTGGCGCGGGCGTCATTGCGCGCCTTCAGGCTGACCCGCTTGATTTTCCAGCCGCTCTCTTTGGAAATCTCCCCGGCGATTTTCGGAGCCATCTCCTTGCAGGCGGTGATCGCCCCCTGAAAATCGGATTTGACGATCTCGGCCTGCAAGGTGGCCTGGAGTTTGGGCGGTAACGACATCGCCACCTTGCGGGCCTCGTCGAGCAGGGGATCCTCGTTGGCCTGAGCCAGAGGCGCGATCCAGGAGGTCATCAGGGCGGCTGCGACAATCAAGAGGGATTTCATATCCGGTTCCTTATAGGAGTGCAGGAAGGTTGACACGTTCGACACGCGGTTTCGATCACAAAATGTTCTCCATATTTACGGCATTTCAGCAAACCGCGAAAGCATCTTCTTCAAGGCATGTCAGATCAAGCCATGGGCCTCCATCGCCCTGGCCACCTTGAGGAAGCCATGGATGTTGGCACCCACGACATAATTCCCCGGCACGCCGAACTCCTCAGCCGTTTCGGACACGGAGTCATGAATCCGGATCATGATCTCTTCGAGTTTTTTCTCCGTGAACTCGAAACTCCAGAAATCCCGACTGGCATTTTGTTGCATTTCCATCGCCGAGGTCGCGACACCGCCACCGTTGGCGGCCTTGCTCGGTCCATAAGCCAAACCGGCCTGGAGAAACTGGTGGACGCCTTCCGGCGTCGTCGGCATGTTGGCCCCTTCTCCGACGGCCACACATCCATTACGGATCAGCATCAACGCATCGTTCTCCTGGATTTCATTCTGCGTTGCCGCCGGAAAGGCGATCTGACACGGAATTTCCCAAATATTGCCACCCGCGACATAGCGGGCATTCGGGTGATAGTGCGCATAGTCCGCAATGCGACGCCGTTCCACCTCTTTCAGACGCTTGACCAACGACAGATCGATACCTTGTTCATGGACGATCACGCCATTCGAGTCGGAACAGGCGATCACCTTGGCACCGAGTTGCTGCAATTTTTCGATGATATAGATGGCCACGTTGCCCGAACCGGACACCAGACAGATTTTGCCTTCCAGGGTATCGCGACGGGCTTTCAGCATTTCCCGCATAAAATAGACCGTGCCATAACCGGTTGCCTCGGTTCGGACGCGCGAACCGCCCCATCCCACCCCTTTTCCGGTCAACACGCCCAGCTCGTAGCGATTGGTGAGACGCTTGTACTGACCGAACAGATAGCCGATTTCCCGTCCTCCCACGCCGATATCCCCGGCGGGCACATCGGTATGTTCGCCCAGATGTCGCGCCAGTCCCGTCATGAAACTCTGACAGAAGCGCATGATTTCATGATTGGATTTTCCTTTCGGATCGAAATCGGATCCTCCTTTTCCGCCACCGATCGACATTCCGGTCAAGGCGTTCTTGAAGATCTGTTCAAACCCGAGAAACTTGATGATGCCGAGAGAGACCGAAGGATGAAACCGGATTCCTCCCTTGTACGGTCCCAGCGCACTGTTGAACCCGACCCGGAATCCGCGATTGATCTGGACGCGGCCCTGATCATCCTGCCAGGGCACCCGAAAGATAAACTGTCGTTCCGGTTCACAGATCCGCTCGATGATACGCAGTTCCGAGAATTCCGGATATCGGGTCAGCACCGGACCCAGGGAGTGCAGCACCTCCTGGACCGCCTGATGAAACTCCCCCTCTCCCGGATTTTTGGACTGGACCTGTCGATAAATTTCCTCAAGCTGCGCACTCATCATGATTTCCATCTTTCAAACCTTAGCCAAAAGTAATTGATTTGCGTCAAGCACCGCATCGATACAGCTTCGTTTCAGCTTACGAATGGTGTCCTCTTTCGCCTTCGTCTCCCGGTCATTTTCGCCATGACGATCGTCTCCAGCGCGTCGGATTGACCGGAATCACAGAAATAAACATATTTATTTACAGACAGATACCACATTCACACCTCTCTTGTCTCGTCCCACCACCACCACCGGAGTCGATCGAAACCGCCCGTTCCCCTGGAAACACGGCATGGACAAACCCGGACACTTCCGGTAGGATACAAAGTTGACATCATACAACCAATCATCCGGATCCACTGCCGGGCGAAGCCGCATCGACCACGGCTCGATCGTACCGAAACATCGGCTTGCGCAGGCATCAACGCAAGGTTTTTCCGCACGCATGAATACCGTCAGCTTCGTCACCTATCTGACCCGTGACATGGAATTGATGCCGGTAGGGGTTCTGACCCTGGCCGCTCTGACCCGTCAGCAGGGTTGGGATGTCACCATCGAGGATCTGCCCCGGTTTGACGACGAATCGGCTTTGGTACGCACGCTCTCCAAACGTCAGGTAGTCGGTTTCAGCACGCTTTGTTCCACCTTTCACCGCTCCTTGCGGCTGGCGAGTCAGATCAAGGCCCTCAATCCCCAGGTGCTGCTGGTGATGGGCGGGCCACAGGCTTCGGCGGTAGCGGTATCGTTGCTGCAACGTCACGCCTGCGTGGATCTGATCTTTCGCGGCGAGGCGGAAGCGGGCTGGGCCGCCTTTCTGGAAGGCAAACCGTGGTCGGAGATTCCCGGTCTGGTCTATCGTCACCAGAATGCCGTGCAGGAGACGCCACCCGCTCCCCTGCTCATGGATCTCGATCAACTGCCCTTTCCCGCCTTCGATCTCTACCCCGCCACCGGCCTGAGCATTCCGCTGGAAACCGGACGCGGTTGTCCTTTCGCTTGCACCTATTGTTCCACCAATCGTTATTTTTCCCGCCGGTTCCGGGCCAAGAGTCCGGCGCGGATTCTGGCCGAAATGGATCAGTTGAATCGACTTTACGGCGTCCGCGCCTTCGATCTCATCGAGGACTCCTTCACCACCAATCGCCGCAAGATTCTGGAATTTTGCGACGCCATCGCACTTCACTCCCCGGCCTACTCCTGGAACATCAGTGCCCGTCCCGATCAGGTCGATGACGAACTGCTGGGGCGGCTGCGTCAATCGGGATGCCGGGGCATTTTTTTCGGCATCGAAACCGGCTCGCAACGGTTGCAGAAGGTGGTGAAGAAAAATTTGCGGGTGGCTCCCGCCATGGAAAATATCGCCCAGGCGCGCCATTCCGGTTTGATGGTCACGGCGTCGTTCATCATCGGCTTTCCCGACGAAACCGAAACCGATCTCCGGGAGACCTTGCGGGTCTTCGGCATTCTGAACGGCTATCGGGAGATGGTGTTGCAGTTGCATCTGCTTTCACCCCTGGCCGGATCGGCTCTGGTCGCCGCCCAAACCGAACTGGTCTACGACGGCATGCCCACCGATTTCAACGAACTCGACGAAAGCGGCACCCTGACCCTGCTCGATCGGGAACGGTTCCGACAGGAGCCGGAGCTGTTTCCCCACATGCACTATTTTCCCAACGCCCATCTGCCCCGTTCCCGTTATCTGTTTCTGGCCTATGTGATCCGGCTGTGCGGCTGGTTTTTCCCCAATTTTCTGCATCAGGCGTTTCGTCTCTGCCCGGATGCCTGGATCGATCATCTGCTGACCGCTCCGGAACCGCCGGAATGGATCGGCGACGCCTCGTTTCCCAATCCCATGACGCTCTGGAACGAACGGGGACATGGCGTCTGTCTCGCCTTTGCGCGGCAGGTGCGTCTGCCGATTCTCGATGCGGTGTTGCGCTATGATCAAGCCTATTGCCGGGTGGCTCTGTTGAAGGAGGAGTCCTCCGGTCTGGTCTCTCTGCCGCGCACGATTTCGGGACGCCCGCCCGGACGCCTGCTTCCCGAACTCTCTCCGGAAGCCTTCGAAGAGATGGTCCCTTGCATGATGAGTCGCGACAGCTCGGGCCGGATCGATGTCGCGGTGGTGCTGACCCCCGAAGAGATGGAACAACGTCTGCAAGAACTGTGCGGCACCTGCGGCGAATGCTGTCTGGATGAGGATGGCTTGATGTGCGGCGTCGAGGAGTGGAGCACGATCGCCCAATTTCTGGAGAGTCATCACCAGGCGATTCCCGGCATCACGCCGACGGCGTGGCAAGGGTTGGTGCTGGAAGAGGGATGCCGTTATCTGGCGCATCCCATCGACGGTCCGCGCACGCTGCACGACAGCCGCGAGGCGGCGCGACTGGCCGCCGGAGAGCAAGGATGGGTACGTCATGCCTGCGCCCATCTGGAGGTGACGGGCGAAGCGGAAACGGAAAGATTCCAGTGTGCCATTCAGTCGGTCAAGCCTGCCGAATGCGTGGCCTACCCTTATCGGCCCATGGGGGACGGGGGGCAACGGTGGCATCTGGAGCCGGTGGAAGGCAGAGTCGATCGACGTTGCGCGCTGATTCGGCTGTTGCGGGAAAAGGCGGTCTTTCGTCAGCAATATCTGGAGTGGGCCAGAAGCCGCATGGGACAACGATCGGGGGCCGTGGCTCTGGGGCGGTTGCATGCCGAAGAGGCCAACGATCTGGAACGTCGGGCGTAACGTTTTCGGGGGGGATTGCCCACCAGGGGGAGCTTTCCCCCTGGTGCCAGATGATTGCCTGATGGTTGTCAGGGCAGATCGGTACGCGGCGCGATGAAATAAAGCTTGGAGTTGTTTTGTTTCATGACGCCAGCCTTGAAGTCCACATGATCGTCAAAGCCGAAAAAGAGATCCACCCGCCCCGCGCCACGAATGGCCCCGCCGGTATCCTGATTGACCACGAAACGGGTTTCGGGTTTCCAGGCGATGACGGATTTGCCATCCGGAGCCAATTGGGGCAAGGTGGTGGTCAGAATGCCCGGAGCCCCCTTGGGAAACAGACGATGATCGGTGGCGATGGAACGATCCTTGGTCAAAGGAACGTTGATGTTGCCCACCGCGTCCCCCGACAACTCACGGAAAAAGACATAGGATGGATTGGCGAAGAAGATCCGCCGCACCTCGCGGGGATTGTCCACCAGCCATTGCCGCAGACGCGGCATGGTCATCTCCTCGTGAGGAACTTTCTTCTCCTCGATGAGAATGCGACCGATTGCCGTGTACGCACGGCCATTGGTGCTGTCGAAACCGATCCGCATCATGCGGCCATCGTCGAGCTTGACCCGTCCCGAACCCTGAATGTGCAGGAAGAAAGCATCGATCGGACTATCCACCCACACCAGTTCCAGGCCCCGGTTGGCCAGTTTGGCCGAGAGTTTCTTGTTGTTGCTTTTTGCCAGGAAGCGTTCATCGATTTCACTGCGGGTGTAATAGCGCGCCCGCTTGCCTTTTTCCATGCGATAGGCACCCTTGCCGCCGGACTCCACCACCAGATCCGGCGGACGCCGATAGATGGGAAAGTAGAATCGTTTGGAACGGGTGAGCGAACCATGCAGCAAGGGTTCATAGTAGCCTGTCACCAGCACGCCGCCTTTGGCGTTGCCCACGGATCGAAACAGTCGGAACCGTTGTTGCAACGTCTGCTGCAATTGGGCCGGATTGTCGCGGCGGGCCAGATCGGCCAGTTCGGTGCACGCTTTGGCCATCTGGGCGGCTGTCACCTGATAGCCGTCGAAGGTGAAGCTCTTGTCCGCCGGAACACGACGATAATAGAGCGCGCTTTGAGTCAAGGCATCGGCCCAGGTGCGGATCATGCCATCCTGAAACAACTCCGCCGGTGCTTCCGACCAGGAGACGGGCACCAGACTGGTGCTGGACGTCGGTTCGGCGACCAGTTCCTGAGGAGGCGGCTCTTTGACCGCATCGACACTTTCCTGCAAGGGTTTGGCCTGACATCCCGCGAGGAAAATCAACAGGATGATTTGATACAAACGCAGATGACGCATGAATGCTATACCTCCCTTTCGCGGCTGATTGGCTGACACATGGAAAGACAAAATGGGCACAACCGCAAGGGACGGATCGCAATGGGATGATGGAATCCCATCTCGGCCTACCCGACAAGGGGCGGGCGGATGGGGTATGTCGGCTACGGTAACTTGTGAGAAAAAATCAGGAAATTACGGTTTGACGGCTGTCATGACGGTTCAGAAGCGGTCAAAAAAAAGAGAGGATGGGGGGGGAGTTCTCTCACGGAATTTTGAGGGATTGCAGGGGTCCGGGGAGCGGCACGCTCCCCGGCAGAGGTTTGGAGACGGAGTCTCCAAGGCTGCGTGCAGAATGTGAGCGTCGTTTCCAAAAATACGGAAACGACGCTCACGAAGGCCGCGCGCGGCGCATTTTTCGCAGAAACCGCGAAAAATGCTTCTTGAGAAGAGCGCGCTTTAAAGTCAAAAAATCAAAAAGTCAAAAAGAAACAAATCCCAAGGGCTTCGCCCTTGGATCCCACCAGGGGTCAATGACCCCTGGACCCCATCAATCCGACACGTTCGAGATCGGCACGATCACCGGCACCACCGAATCGATCACCCGTGAAATCACCGGCACCTCATCCCCATCAGCCCCACCAGAGGAATCGATATCCTGTTCCGAGGCATCCTGTTCCGGCACCATCTCCGAGACATCCTCCTCCTCATACGGTTCGGTTTCCGACACCACCACCGGTCGGACACTCTTGGCGGCAGATTTCTTGGCATTCACGGACTTGGAGGTCGAGACCGTCTTGATCTCCTTGACTTTCTCTTCGGAAGTCGAAGGTTCCGGACTCTTGGCAACCGGTCTGTTGGCCGAACGGGCCGCAAGCGTCGGTCCAGCGGGACAGGAGCTGCGGCCTTCGTGCCGACAATTGGCGGCCAGCACGGTCGTGCGCCAATCTCCCAACGAAACGAAGCGATAATTTTCCCGCTCGGCGGCCTCCAGCACTTTGGGCACGGCCCGCAGGGTGACGGGATGTTGACTGTGAAACAGCAACACCGCTCCGGGATGGAAATGTCGGATCACATTCTTGGCCATGGCATCGGCACCGATACCGGTCCAATCCCGCGAATCGATGGTCCAGAGAACGGTTTCCATACCGTTATCTTTGGCGGTACGCACCAACCGTTCGTTGAAATCCCCATAGGGGGGACGAAACAGGCTCATATTCACGCCCAGATTGGCGAGAATCTCCTTGCCCTGACGAAACTCATCGCTCTGACCGGCCTGAGAGAACCATTTCACCCGCTGATGACGCATCGAATGGAAGCCGATTTCATGTTGACCGGCAGACACTTTCTTCACGATTTCCGGGAAGGCCTTGACCTTGGAACCCAGATAGAAAAAAGTCGCGGGAACTTCATATTTCTTGAGCACTTCGAGCAGTTCCAGATCCTGCGTATCCGGTCCGTCGTCGAAGGTGATGGCCATGACGCGCTCTTCCGGTCGGGTCAGCGCATCCACCGACAACACCACCTCTCCTCCCGGATAGAGATAATGAGGGGTGAACTGCGAGGTATCGTATCGGACCGCCGGTTTATCCGGATCTTCGGCCTTGCCATAGGCTTCCGCCATGGAATACACACCACCTGACAGGATCGCCAAAAAGGCGAACCCACGCACGAACGGGGTCAATATAGACATGGAGAGCGCGTAAATTCCAATGCAAGAGCCACAGTTGACCAACCGGTCACTCCGAACGACGACACTGCCCCATCGTGGTTCGTCACCCACCCAATCATGGATCGAAACGAAAATCAGAAGCGGTACAGCAATCAACATTCATGCCAACCCACCCCCGACATCCCCACGCTTGGAACCGTCACATCACCCGGAGGATCCGTTGAGCAACGACAGAGACAGAGACAGACAATTCCCACAAAAAATGGCGGGCAACCAACCACGCTTCACGACCTGAAAGGACATGGTTCCCCCGCACGCCGTGACATGCTATTCTGTTGACAGCATTCATGTCCATCCTCTTTAATGGAATTATTGCCCTCACAACATCTTTCGAGCATACAGGAATACGCGCGGTGAACTGTTCCACTTGCCATCTGGACAACCGTCAAGGGGTTCGCTATTGCACCCGCTGCGGAACCCCATTGGTTGCCATCTGCCCCCAGTGCCATGCGGCACGCGCCGTGGACGACAACTATTGCGGCGAATGCGGCATCCGCCTGCCGACCGCATCGACCAACCGCGCGCTGCCCCAGGTGGCGTTGCCGACGAACGGATTCACCACGACTCCGGCGGCACCGGTGGCCATGGAATCGGAACGCAAGAATGTCACGGTGCTGTTCGCCGACATTTCGGGCTTCACGGCCATGAGCGAAAAAATGGATCCGGAAGAGGTGACGAACATCATGAACGGCTGCATGAAAATGCTCGCCGATATCGTTCACCGCTACGAAGGGTATGTGGACAAGTTCATCGGGGATTGCATCATGGCCCTGTTCGGTGCCCCCATGACCCACGAAAACGATCCGGAACTGGCCCTGCGCGCCGCCCTCGACATGCAAAAGGAGATGGAAGAGTACAATGTGCGCCTCCAGGGCCGCATCGAAAGTCCGCTGACGCTCCATACCGGCATCAACTCCGGCATGGTGATCGCGGGGGGCGTGGGCTCGGACAAAAAAATGGAATACACGGTCATGGGCGATACCGTGAATCTGGCGGCGCGCCTGGAATCCCTGGCCAAACATGGCCAGACCTTCGTCTCGGGCTACACCTACAACCTTACCCGTCATCTGTTCGAGTTTGTGCGTCACGATCCGATCAAGGTCAAGGGCAAAAAAGATCCGGTGGCGGTCTACGAAGTGATCCGTCCCAAAAGCCGCCAGGAGCAGAACAACGATCCGAGCCATGCCGCCACCCCGCTGGTGGGCCGGGGCCGGGAGATGGAAACCCTGCGCAACTGCATGGATCGCCATGCCGCCGGACAGGGCCTGGCCGCTTTTCTGATCTCTCCGGCGGGCGTGGGCAAAAGCCGCATCCATCAGGAAATCAAGAAGCAGTTCCTCAAAGGGGAACGGATTCAGGTGCTGGAAGGCATCTGCCGCTCGTTCAACCGGGATACCAGTTACGCGGTCTTCATCGAACTGTTCCGTCAGCTCTTCAACATCGACTCCGAGGATCTCGAAGAGTCGATGGCCCACAAGCTCGTGACCAACTTTCCGCTGCTGCTCGGCTCCAAAAGCGACTCCTCCACCGAGGAGATGCGCAAGGCCATGGTCTTCATCGGCGCGGCCATGGGACTGAAACTCGGCGCGGAGTACGATGTGCCCCTGGAACGCATGAGCGCGCAAGAGGTGAAACTGGGCATTTTCCGGGCCACCGCGTGGTTTTTACAGAATCTGGCGGCCCGCAAACCCCTGATCCTCGCGCTGGAGGATCTCCATCTGGCGGATGCCACCTCCGTGGAGCTGATCGCCTCCCTGTTCGAAAGCCTCAAGCAGGCTCCGATCCTGCTGTTGCTCCTGATGCGTCCGGTCTCCGACCACCCCTCGAACAAGCTCCCGCTGATCGCCGACAAGGAACTCGACGATCTGGCGATCGAAATTCACTTCAAGCAGCTCACCCCCGCCGAGTGCGATGAATTGACCCGTCGTCTGCTCAACGCCGACGACGTGCCGGAATCGATCCTCCATCTGATCCGCAATCGCGGCGATGGCAATCCGATGTTCATCGAGGAGATCATCCGCAATCTGGTGGAAGAGGGAATCGTCGAACTGATCCCCGGCGAAGCCCCGAGAGTGATCAAAAATCTCGACGAGGTGACGATTCCCTCTTCGATTCAGGGCATGTTCATCGCCCGCATCGACAAGCTGCCGGTGGATCTCAAGGAGGTGCTGCTCACCGCCGCCGTGATCGGACCGCTGTTCCGTCTGGCCCTGCTGGCGCGCCTCTTTCCCAACAGCGAACTGGAAGTCCGTCTGGCCCGTCTGGTGGAGATGGGATTGATCTTCGAATCCAAATCCTTCCCGGAGATCGAATACAGCTTCCGCAACATCATGATCCAGGAGGCGATCTACTCCACGCTGCTGCACAAGAAGCGTCGCGAGCTGCACGCCTCGGTCGCCGAGGAGATCGAATCCCTCTACGCCACCCGTCTCGACGATCACTTCGAAATTCTCGCCCAGCACTATCTGCGGGCCGATCACGCGGAGCGGGCCTATCTCTATCTGGTGAAGAGCGGACTCAAGGCCAAGGAGAGCTACGCCAACAGTGCCGCGCTCGCCGCGCTGGAAAAGGCCGCCGAACTGGGCAAAACCCTCTCCACGCCCCCTCTGCCCCTCATCGAGACGCTGGTGGTGCTCTCCGAGGTGCAGGAGTTGTGCGGCGAGTTCTCCCCGGCGATCGCCACCCGCCGGGAGGTGATCGCCGCCATCGAGGATCCCTTGAGCCGTATCGATCATCTGCGGCGCATCGGTCGTCTGCTGGAAAAACTGGAACAGTACGATCAGGCCATGACGGTCTACGGCGAGGCCCACGCGGAGCTGAGCGCCTTTCCGGATTCGATTCCCCTCGGCCTGCTGCTGATGAATGAAAGCTGGATTCTCAACCGTCTCGGCCAGCGGGACGAGGCCGCCACCCGCGCCCGGCGCGCCCTGGAAATTTTCGAAAATCACAACGCCCGGGAACAGATCGCCATGGTCTGCAACAATCTCGGGGTGATTCTGGAGCATCAGGGGGATCTGAAACAGGCCCTGACCTTCAACGAAAAGAGTCTGCGCATCTTCTCCGAACTGGGCGACAAACGACAGACCGCCAATCTTTATCTGTCGATGGGCTTTCTGCACGAAAAGAACGGTGCCATGGGCGAGGCACTGCGCTTTTTCGAGCTTTCCCACGAAATCATGCAGAGAATCGAAAATCCGTTCGGGGTCGGCACCGCGCTGATGCGCAAAGGCATCTGCCTCAACCGTCTCAACCGCCTGAGCGATGCCGAAAAAGCCCTCAAGGAGGCTCTGCGGATCCACCGTCAGCTCAATCTGACCCGCAAGGTGGTCTCCAATCTCTGGACCCTGTGCGAACTCTATCTGGCGTTAGGTTCCGCCTCCAAGGCCCGCAAGCATATGGAAGAGGCCAAAGTGATCGCCTCCGCGCGGAATGATCTGCCGGATCTGGCCCAGTGCTCGCTGCTGGAGGCGCGCATTCTGCTTCAGGAACGGGCCCTCCCGGATGAGGCCTTTCTGGAGGCGGCGCGACTCTATCGGCTGTGTGGCCGCCAGAAATCCGCCGAAGCCGCCGAACAGGAGTTGGAACGCCATCGCCAGGGAGAGGCCAAAGCATGAACGCCGGTCTCACCGCCTTGACCGTGGATGACGATGCAAGCACCCGTCTGCTGCTCCGCACGATCCTGGAAAAAGCGGGCTATCGGGTGCTGGAAGAGGAGACCAGTCGCCACGCGCTGGCGCGGATCGAGGCGGAGCGTCCGGATCTGATCCTGCTCGACATCATGATGCCCGGCATCGACGGTTTGCAGATCTGTCGCACCATCCGCAGTCGTCCGGAGTTCGACCGCTGCAAAGTGGTGATGGTCTCGGCCAAACCCTACGAATTCGACCGGCAACGGGCGATTCAATTCGGGGCCGACGCCTATTTCCTCAAACCCATCGAGCCGGTCGCCTTTCTCGAAGGGCTGCGTCGGGTCTTCGCCGATGCCATGCTGTTGCGTTTCTGGGGGGTGCGGGGCACCTTGCCGGTGCCGGGTGCGGAAACCGTCCGCTATGGGGGCAATACCAACTGCGTCACTCTGCATCTCACCAAGGGGCCGATCTTCATTTTCGACGCCGGAAGCGGCATTCGCAATCTGTCGGATCATCTGCTGGCGGCACGCGCCTTTCCCGTCTCCGGGAAATTTCTCATTTCCCATCCCCACTGGGATCACATCAACGGTCTGCCGTTTTTCGTGCCGCTCTACATCAAAGGCAACGAATTCGAAATCTGCTGCGTGCCTCAAAACGACGTCACCACGCGCAAAATGATCTCCGATCAGATGGATGGCGTTTATTTTCCGATCAAGATCAAAGAGTTCAGCTCAAGAGTCTATTTCCGAGACCTGCACGAGGAGTGCTGGGAGGTGGGACATGGTGCCACGGTCTCCACCATGCTGCTCAATCATCCGGGAGCCTGCCTGGGCTATCGGGTGGACTACGGCGGACGCAAGGTCGCCTACATCCCCGATCATGAACTGCCCCCGTCGGACCATCCCCACTACAATCCGGATTATGAAGCCCGTCTGATCCGTTTCGTGGCGCAGAGCGACATTCTGATCATGGATGCCACCTTCAACGCCGAACAATATGCCCGACAGATGGGACATGGCCACTCCAGCGCGGTGCAGGCGGCGAAACTGGCCCATCGGGCCGGCGTGAAGACCCTCTGTCTGCACCATCACGATCCGGAGCAGACCGACGATCAGATCGACGACAAACTGGAAGAGGCCCGCCAAGTATTGCGTGACCTCGGCTCCGACACGATCTGTCTGGCTCCGGCGGAGGGGGATTCCCTCACCATCTGATTGAATGGCGAGGGTCCGGAGACGATCCTCGCCCCCCGGCCCCCCTTGCCTCCGGCAGAAACGTCCCAAGGGCTTCGTCCCTGGACCCACCAGGGGGATAATCCCCCTGGCCCCCTGAAAGGATCACGGCTCTTCGGGCTGTTCCAGCAACTGTTTCACCTGTTCGCGCAACCAGATGTTGGGCGGACTCTTTTCGGTGCGGGGATGCCAGGCGATGGCCATGCGCAACGAAGGGGTGCTCACCGGCACCGGAGCCACCCGCAAGCCAAGAGGCTTGGCCAACTGACGCGCCACCCGATCCGGCAACACCGCCATGACATCGCTCTGGGCCACCATGAAGGGAATGACCCCCAAAGAGTACATCCGCGCCTTGATGGAACGCGAACGACCCAGATTGGCCAACGCCTCGTCCACCACGGTACTGGTCATGCCACGGGGATAGAAATGGACATGATCCGCCGCCAGGAAGGATTCCAGGGTCAATTTTCCATCCGGCACCAGGGGGTGATTCTGGCGATAGATGCAGGCGAACTGCATCTGAAACACCCGATGCAGCAGAATGTTCGGCGGCACCCACTGAAACCGGCTGAAGACCAGATCCGCCGCTCCGCTCTCCAGCACGGTGCGTTCCTCCTCGCCGCCGATATCCACCAGTTCCACGGCGACCCCCGGCGCTTTTTGACGCAACAGTTCCACCAGCGGTGCCAACAACAACACCGAGGCATAATCCACCATGCCGATGCGAAACAGATGCTGCGCGTGAATCGGGTCGAAACGCTCCTGATTGAGGGCTTGTCGCACCTCTCTCAGGGCCCGCTCCACCGGTCCGGCCAACTCCAGGGCCCGAGCGGTGGGTTCCATGCGCAACCCGATCTTGACGAACAACGGATCATCGAAAATATCCCGCAACCGTCTGAGGGTATTGCTCATGGCGGCCTGGGTGATTCCCAAGCGTCGTCCCGCCCGGGTCACACCCCGCTCGGTCATCAGCACGTCGAAGGCGACCAGAAGGTTCAAGTCAAACCGTACCAGATCATGCATGGGGGGCTCCCCTTTCACCGATTAAAATACCACTGATTCCGAATCGAAATTTGCACCCGTGCCATTTTTCAATATAATCCACACTGTTTATGAATACAAATTTCAATCTGGATTTCCTTGATTTCTTGGCCAGGCAGCACCAGGCGGCTTTGTCTCCCGGTGCGGTCGCGGATCGATGGGTATGACGGCTCTCCCCCCTCTGAGACCCAATACCCGTCGATCCGTTTTTTTTTGCTTTTCGTGTCCCATCGTTCAGAACGGCCACAGGCTCCATCCTCCCGACTCCTCCTCCTTGCGACAGCGCGCCAACTGTTCCCGATAGCGGATTGCGTTTTTTTCCACCCGCTTGGCGGTTTCCAGCAGCCATCCTTTTTTCAGATAGCTTTTGCGATTGAACCCCTGCTGCCCCTCGTGATAGGCCAAATATTGCTGACGGACATCGGTTTTGGCGATGCCACACTTTCGGTGGCTCAGATCCACATACCAGCCGATGAAATCCACGGCATCGGCGAAGTTGTCCCGATCGGCCCATCGGGATCCGGTATTTTTTTTATAGCTCTCCCAGGTTTCGTCCAGGGCCTGGGCATAACCGAACGCGCTGGAAGGCCGAGGACCGGGAATGAACCAGAACAGACGCGATCGGGCCGGTTTGGCGTCGTGTTTGAATCGGGACTCCTGATGGATGATCGCCAGTTGCACATGAACCGGCACTCCCCATTTTTTCCAGACCTTGCGGGTATCGTCGTACCAGCTTCCCTGATCTTCGAAGATGGCGCAGGCGTCATCGGTACGCTGGATGGTCGGGGCGGTGGCGCATCCGGCCAGCAGCGCGCAGCCCAGCAACACCCCCCGAAGCGGCCAGAACAGGCTTCGTCGCACCGGCATCAACCTCCAAACCACATTTTGCCTTCCATGTGTTCGAGTTTGATGCGGGCGATGTTGAGCGGCGAGAGTCGGTTGACCAGGGTCAGGGCCATGCCCCAGTAGAACTTGAGCCGGAACAAGGGCTCCAGCGCCTGCAACTCGGCCAGCGAGATCCGCACTCCTTCACAGGCTTCCACCGCGACCAGATTGGCTTGATGGAGGCCATCCCTGAAGAAGCTGTCGAGTCCGAGCAGCCGTTCCGGTCCCATGTTGACCAGCACCAGCGCGGGATCTCGTTGCAGCGTGACCTTGACGCTGCCCTTGAGCAGAATGAAAAAATGGTCGTAGCGACTCCCTTCCCGATAGAGGTATCCACCGGCGGGAATGGACTCCGGTCCGGGTTTCAGAGTGTGCAACAACCGTTGCTCTTCCGGGGTGAAGGCGGCGAGCAAAGGAATGCCCGGCAGATAGCCCACCGGACTGGAGACGATTCCCCCGTCGAACTGATCCCGTTCGAGGCTGGCCAGCCGGAACAGGGTATCGTGAAGAGTGGCCTTGCGACCGATCACGTCGGCGAGGAGATTGTGATAGATTTTGAGCAGCAGTTCCGGGGGATAGCCATGGCTCTGTTCGAAATCGAAGCGCAACACCAGCCCCGGTTCCGAAGCGATGACGCTGGCGGTGCGGGGTTGTCCCGTGAACCAGGCGATTTCGCCGCAAAAACTGCCGGAGTGGAGCACCCCCAAAGGCAGATTGGGTTGGGTGCGCTTGACCACCTGAAACGCCCCTTGCAACAACAGCCACATATCCCGATCGGTATCCCCTTCGCGGATCAGCACCTCGCCGGTTTCGACCCGTCTGACCCCCATGCGATCGGAACACAACACCGCCCGCTCCCCATCGGTGAACTCCTGGGGAAAATGCAAGGCTTCCAGAATGAGTTGACAATGATTCATGCTGTTCTGCACTCCTCTGCCAAGGGATTTCGGGGCCACCCGGTCCGCATGGGAACACCTGCTCCCACCGGGGGCGGCACGATACGGCGAAAAGGTCCGCTCCAACCGGCGAAAAAACGGTGCTGGCGATTCTCTCGTTATAACTCGGAACGCGCGTGCAATTCAATTCGTCATTCAGGGCACCGGGTCCGGAAGCACCGGCGGCACAATCGGGAGGGGCTCTCCGGATCGGGCGCACCGACCGTCAGGTGCACGCGACGTGACGCATCGAACGCTGATTTTGTCTTGGCAAGCCGATGAGATCCATGCATATTCATGCCCCAGACGCACACAATGCGAACAAACACCACTTCTTATCCCACAATTTTGCAAAAAATGCAACCAATAACCACGACCACACACACTTCTCTACCGGAGCATTGCCCGGCCTTGACCCATTCATTACACTGTCGGTGCATCCTTCGACCACCGCTGCGCATTGGACACCACTTCCCGTGAATATTTCGATTCTTGTTTTTCTGTGTACGCTGCTGGCCACGACGACCGTCCGGGGAGACGAACCGCTCCAGGTGACCACCAAACCCCTGGAGGCAGTCCTGATCCACCCCAAGGAGGAGGCTCCCGCAGAGACCCGCAGCCTCAACGACGGTCTGATCACCGCCCAGGTGACGGCCACCATCGTGGCATTTTCGGTGCAGGTGGGGGATCGGGTCAAGAGCGGCGAGCTGGTGGTGCGGCTCGACCCCTGGGCCTACCGTCTGGCCGAACGGCGCGCCGGAGCGGAGCTGGAAGGACTGCGCGCCCGACTGGAGGCCACCCGCAAACGGTCGCAACGCTCGCAGCAACTGCAACAGCAAAAACAGGCCTCCGACGAGAAGGTCGAACAGCTCGACAGCGAAGTCAAAGAGTTGACCGCCCAGATCCGTGCCGTGGAAGCCACCCTGGAAGAGGCCCGCATCCAGGCGGAAAAGTGTCAGGTACGCGCCCCCTTCGACGGGGTGATCGTGCAGCGTCCGGCGCGCATCGGGGTAAACGCCACGCCGGGCACCCCTCTGGCCCAACTGGTGGATACCCAGGCGGTGGAGCTGTCGGCCACCATTCCCGCCAACCGGGTCGAGAGCCTGACCCGCGCCACCGGCCACGAGTTCACCCACGATGGCCGCAGCGATCCGGTGCAGTTGCGGGTGATCGTACCGATAGTGGATCCAGCCACCCGCGCGCAAGAAGCCCGCATGATCTTCACCGGCGACAAACCGGTTCCGGGCACGGTGGGCCGGGTGATCTGGTCCGATCCCCAACCCCATCTGCCCCCCTGGCTGCTCACCCGTCGGGACAATACGCTCGGGGTCTTTCTGGTGCGTGAGGAGAAGGCGTTTTTCCACCCCCTGCCCGACGCCCTGGAAGGACATCCGGCCCGCCTCGATCCCTTGCCCGAAGGGGCGGTGGTGATCTCCGGACGAGAATCCCTGGCCCATCAGGCTCCGGTCAAGTCGAGCCCCGCACCCTGACCCCCCGGAGAGCCCCCCGATGATACGCGAATTTCTCGGCAATCACGTTCTGGCCAATCTGGCTTTTGGTCTGGTGCTGGTGCTTGGTTTTCTCACCTACGGCATGCTGCCCCGACAGCAAGATCCGGACATGAATTTCAACTGGATCAGCATTGTCACGATTCTGCCGGGGGCGGCGGCGGAAGATGTGGAGAAGTTGATCACCGATCCTCTGGAAGAGGCCCTGCAAAACATTCCCGACATCCGCTTCGTGATGTCGAGCAGCAGCGACGCCACCTCCAGCATGCTGGTGCGCTTCAACGAAATGGACGATCGCACCTTCGACAAGCGGATCGCCGATCTGCGCCGGGAGATCAGCAACAAACAGCGGGAACTCCCCGAAGAGTGCGAAGATCCGATCATCCTGGAAATCACCAGCGCGAACGGATGGCCGACCGTGATGGCGGTCGTCTCCGGCGAGGCCGACGACGAAACCCTCCGCCAACAGGCCCGACGGGTGCAAAAGGATCTCGAAGGGATCCAGGGGGTCGATTCGGTGATGGCCCTCGGCTTGCGGGATCCGGAGATTCAGGTGCGCTTCGATCCGGTGCAACTGGCGATCCTCGGCGTGGATCCCACCCGGTTGTCCAGCACCGTCAGCACCCGTTTCCGGGATCTGGCGGGGGGCGCGGTGGCCATGGGAGAAGGCAATCGCATGCTGCGCTATCAGGGCACCACGCCGGATCCGAATCAGCTCGCCTCCTGGCCCATCCCGGGACGCGAAGGGGAGTTGCAGATCAATCGGGTCGCCGAAGTGGCCAGAGAACGCAAAAAGGCCGATCGCGCCGTGCGCTACATGGGCAAACCGGCGGTCCTCCTCACCGTGACCAAACGACCCGGCGTCAACTCCCTGGAGTTGACCGAACGCATCAAGGCCTATCTGGAAAAACGTCAGGCTCTCAAGGATCACACCGGCGTCCAGACCCTTCTGGCGGATGATCAGACCTCCATGGTGCAAAACGCCCTGTCGATCATGGAAAGCAATGCCCTCATGGGATTGACGATGGTCTTTGCCGCCACCTGGCTGTTTCTGGGCTTCCGCATTTCGCTTCTGGTGAGTCTGGGGATTCCCTTTGCCCTGTCCGGCACCTTCATTCTGCTTTACGCCATGGGCGAAACCCTGAATGTCATGGCTCTGCTCGGGGTGGTGATCGCTCTGGGCATGCTGGTCGATGACGCGGTGGTGGTGGTGGAGTCGATCTCCCTGCGCCTCGCCCAGGGCGCGAAAGCCATGGATGCCGCCATCGAAGGGCTCCGCGAGGTGGCCATTCCCGTGGCCTCCTCCTCCCTGACCACCATGGCGGCCTTTCTGCCGCTGATGCTGTTGCCGGGCATTCTCGGCAAGTTCATGCGGATCATTCCGATGGTGGTTTCGTTGGCGTTGGTCATCAGTCTGGTGGAGGCGTTCTGGATGCTGCCCGCCCATGTGGCCGCCTTGAAGTGGCACGGCGATCGCCCACCCAGCCGCGCCCAAAGAGTGCGCACCCGGTGGATGCATCGCATCCGCATCGGTTATGTGCGGCTGCTGGTGCCGGTGCTGCGTCGTCCGAAGCTCTCTTTGGGAATTTCGATGCTCGGCTTGATGGCGTCCATCGGCATCGTGGCCTCGGGACAGTTGAAGGTCGATTTCTTCGCCATGGATCCGATGCCGATGTTTTACGTCAACATCAAGATGCCCTCCGGCTCCTCCCTGGAACGCACCATGACCACCACCCTGGAGGTGGAAAAACGGGTCCGGGAGGGGTTGCAGGCCCATGAGATCCGCGCCGTGGTGCCCTACGCCGGACAGATGATGACCGATACCGCCCCCTTTTTCGGCGACCGGTTCGGGCAGATTCTGATCAGTCTGGTGCCGGACAATCAGCAACGCCGTTCGGTTCAGGAGATCATCGCCGGCATGCGCGCGGCGGTACTGGCCACGCCGGGACCGGATCAGATCACCTTTTTGCCGATGTCCGGGGGGCCACCCGTCACCAAGCCGATCAGCGTCAAGGTGCGGGGGGATGATCTGGAGCCGTTGCGCGCCGCGACCGCGAAGATCAAGGAGATTCTCGCCACCATGCCCGAAGTCAGCGACATCGGCGACAACTTCACCATGGGCAGTCGGGAGCTGGTGTTGCGTCCCGATGCCGACGCCCTGCGGCGCGCCGGTCTGGAAGCGGGCATGGTGGCCCGTCTGACCCGCCTGTTGGCGGATGGAGAGATCGCCGCCACCTTCCAGCATCAGGGAGAGCAGGTCAAGGTGCGGGTGAAGGCCAATCCCACCCCCAGGCAGGGAGTGGAGGAGATTCTGAATCTGCCGGTGGCCCTGCCGGGAGGCGGCACCACCACCCTCGGCACCCTGACCCATCACGAAACCCGTCAGGGGGTGGATACGATTCATCACTACAATTTTCGTCGCGCCATCACCGTCGAAGCCGAACTGGATCGGGAGCGCATGGATGTGATCACGGCCAACGAACGGCTGAAACAGGAGTGGAAAAAGGTTCAAACCGAGTTTCCGGGCATCGATCTGGATTTCACCGGCATCCTGGATGACATCAACGAGGCTCTGGATGCGATTCTGGTTCTGTTTTTGTTCGGGTTTGGACTGCTCTATTTAATTCTCGGCACCCAGTTCAAGAGCTATTTTCAGCCGCTGCTGATTCTGTCCACGGTGGTCATGGCTTTTGTGGGCGTGGTGTTCGGATTGCTGCTCACCGGGCATCCGCTGAGTCTTTATACGCTCTATGGGGTGGTGGCTCTGTCGGGGATTGCGGTCAACTCGGCGATCGTGCTGGTGGCCGCGGCCAACGATCGACGCCGCGACGGGATGAAACCCATCCATGCGATGATCTTTGCCGCCCGTCGTCGGGTGGTGCCGATTCTGATCACCTCGATCACCACCATTGCCGGACTCTCCTCCCTGGCCATGGGACTGGGCGGGAAATCGCTGTTGTGGGGGCCGGTGGCCACCTCCATCGTCTGGGGATTGGCCTTTTCCACCGCGTTGACGCTGTTTCTGATTCCGCTGCTTTATCTGATGTTCATGCGCGATAAAGGAGACGGGAGCGCGCCAACCCATTGAAAAAAAAGAGAGGGTCTGGGGGATTCATCCCCCAGGGTTTTGACTTTCAAGCAATATTGATAAAATTTGTTGTTTTGAACGTCCCAGGGCTTCGCCCTGGACCCACCAGGGGCCAATGGCCCCTGGACCCCGATCGTGGTGGATCACTCCCCCCCTCCGGAATTTTTTTTGATCCACTCCACCGTCAATCGCCGTGCGGTTTCGATCTCGGCGGGACTCATTTTGCGCTCCAGGGCATCCCGACTCTCTTCGGCGGCCTTGTCCCCCCGCAACGCGGCCAGATTGTACAACGCATAGGAGTGCACCCGATTCTGCCGCACCCCCCTGCCGAGTGCCGTCAGATTGGCCAAACGAACCTGCGCGTCCAACACACCCTGTTCGGCGGCCTTTTCATACCAATAAACGGCCTGCATGTTGTGGCCCTTGATGACATCCCCCTTCTCGTACATCAAGCCGAGATTGTACTGGGCATCCGCGCTGCCCAACTCCGCCCCGATCCGGAACACCACAAAATCCAGCCATCCCCCGCACACCCCTTCCGAGGGCGCGGCCAACCCAAAACCGACGATCAGTACCGTCAACCACCCGCTTCGTTTCATGACGACTCCCATGCCAGAAGGAAACGGAAACGCATCACCACACCCCGCAACGACCCGAGCAGCCCCCTCAGCCGGGCAGGTCGCGACCCGGCGTCCACCAAGTATAAACCGCCGACAATCCCCGAAACCGCTGCTCTTCATCCATGCCATATCCCACCAGGCGCACATCGGGCACCTCATAGCCCAGAAAATCGATCGGCAGGGGATCGGATTCGTGTACGGTTTTATGCAACAGCACCGCCACCCGGATCGAGGCCGCTTGACACTCTCCCATCAACCAACGCTGCAACCGTTTCAGGCTGCCGCCGCTGTCCATAAGGATATCCACCAGAATCAGATGACGATGGCGTAAAAAGGCCTGCTCTTCCACGGTCATCACCAATCGGGAGTCGCTGGAACGGGCATGCACGAACACCACCGGCAGCGGCTTGGAAAGGGCTCGCAACAGATCGCTCCCGAACAGGAAGGCACCCTTGAGCACCACCACCATCACCGGTTCTTCTCCCGGGGGCAGCGCGGCGATCACCTCCCGATCGATACGCCGGGCCATTTCGGCCACGACCTCCTGAATCCGCTCGGCGTCCAGCACCAGCGTCATGTGATCCAATGGTTCCATCATGCACAGACCTCCCGGATGCGTGAACCGCGCCCATGGCGAGATGCCAACGATTGAAAAAAAAGAGGGGGTCTGGGGGATTCATCCCCCAGGGTTTTGACTCGGAAAAAGACACCGCCTGCGGCGGTTTTATGCGCTGAAGTCCCAAGGCTTCGCCCTTGGATCCCACCAGGGGCCAATGGCCCCTGGACCCCGACGGTGTTCAACCGTCCCGTTTCAGGAAACGACTCAGGAAGTTCAGATCATACCGCCCGCGCACGAAGGCCCCGTCGCGCAGAATGCGTTGATGCAACGGCAGAGTGGTCTTGACGCCGCCGATCACATATTCATCGAGCGCGCGCCGCATGCGCGCCACGGCCTCGGCCCGGTCGGCCCCGTGGACGATCAGCTTGCTGATGAGCGAATCGTAATAGGGCGGAATGCGATAACCGGCATAGGCCGCCGAATCGACCCGCACCCCGCCGCCGCCCGGCGGATGATATTCGGTGATCAGGCCGGGAGAGGGAATGAACCGCTCGGGATCTTCGGCGTTGATGCGGCATTCGATGGAGTGTCCGGTAAAGCGGACCTGCTCCTGGGTGATGGCCAGAGGCAGTCCGGCGGCGACCCGGATCTGCTCCTTCACCAGATCGAGTCCCGTGACCATTTCGGTGACGGGATGCTCCACCTGAACGCGGGTATTGACCTCGATGAAGTGATACTTGCCCTCGGACTGAAGAAACTCGAAGGTGCCCGCGCCGGTATAGCCCACGGCCAAGGCCGCCTTGGTGGCCAGCCGACCCAGATACTCCCGCTCTTCGGGCGTGACCATCGGCGAGGGGGACTCTTCCAGGATTTTTTGGTGACGCCGCTGCAACGAGCAATCCCGCTCGCCGAGATGAATGGCGTGACCATGTTTGTCCGCCAGGATCTGAATTTCGACATGTCGCGGATTTTTCAAGAATTTTTCAATATAGACCTCATCATTCTTGAAAAACTGCTGCGCTTCGTTGCGGGCCACGGTATAGCTGTTGATCAGGGCCGCATCGGTATGGACCACCTTCATGCCTCGTCCGCCGCCGCCGCCCGCCGCCTTGATGATCACCGGAAAACCGATTTCGCGGGCGACCTTCAAGGCCATCTCTTCGTTGGTCACGGCCGTGGAGGAGCCTTGAACCACCGGCACGCCCGCTTCGATCATCGCCCGACGGGCCCGCACCTTGTCTCCGAGCAACCGGATCACCTCGGGTTCCGGACCGATGAAGGTCAGACCCGAAGCCTGGATGATTTCGGCGAAGGCGGCATTTTCGGAGAGAAAGCCATATCCCGGATGGATCGCCTGGGTATCGGTGATCTCGGCGGCGGCCATGATCGCCGCCACGTTGAGATAGGAGTCCATGGAGGCCGGGGGA
>JADGBU010000005.1:40150-43743 GCA_015231295.1 Magnetococcales bacterium
ACGGTTGGCGATCAGGATTTTATTGAACATGGGCATGTCAGCTCGGCTCGACCAGAAACATCTCTTCCCCGTATTCCACCGGGGTGGCATTTTCCTTGACGATGCTCACCACCCGGCCACTCACTTCGGATTCGATTTCGTTCATGAGTTTCATGGCTTCGATGATGCACACCACCTGACCTTTTTTCACCACGTCGCCGAGTTTGACGAACGGCGCGGATTCGGGGGATGCGGCTTTGTAGAAGGTGCCCACCATGGGCGCGGTGATGGCGACCGTGGTTTCCCGGGGCTCCTCCCCGGAAGAGGAGGGCATGAAGGTTGCCGGAGCCGGCAAGGCCACCGCAGGCATGGTCATGCGGGACATGACCGGCGCGCTCTGGGGAGGTGGTGGCGGCGCGGGCTGCGCGCGGGTGACGCGCAACGAACGCCCCTCTTCCTTGATTTCCACCTCGGCCACGTCCGTATCGGACAAAAACCGGATGAATTGACGAATTTCTCTCAGATCAAAAGCCATAGGAACTTCCTTTGTTTCAAGGCCCGGCCCGGAGAACGAGACGACGCACGCCTGCCTCCAGGGCATGAAGATAACCCTCCGCGCCCAATCCGGCGATCACTCCTTCGGCGATGTCGCTGACGTAGGAGTGATGCCGGAACGGTTCACGGCGATGAATATTGCTCAGATGCACCTCGATCACCGGAATGTTCACGGCGAGCAGGGCGTCGCGAATGGCCACGGAGGTGTGGGTATAGGCCGCCGGATTGATGATGATCCAATCCACGCCCCCCATCGCCGCCTGAATCCGCTCCACCAACGCCCCTTCGTGGTTGGATTGATAACACTCCAGCTCCACTCCCAGGGCCTCGGCCCGCTGACGACAGGAGGATTCGATATCCGCCAGGGTCAACGATCCGTAGATACCGGTTTCCCGCTGTCCCAACAGGTTGAGATTGGGACCGTTGAGCAGCAGAATCCGCCAGGGTCGGGTGACAGGAGTATTCATGGACTCAAGGCTCCCTGCAAGGTTTCCAGACGGGCCAGCAGCCGTCGATTTCCCCCCGAGCGCAACGGCGGCGGCAACAGCCGTTCCGGTCCGATCGTCAACGCCTCCAGACGGGCCACGCACCGTTGCGGAGCCTCCAGACGCCACCAGGCGCGCCGGGCCCGCAGTTCATCGCGCCACGCCTCCAGGGCCGCGATCCGGGTGGTTTCGTGCCTCTCGGCGGAGGGCTTTTTTTTCCAGGCTTCGGCCCAGGCTGCGAGACGCGACCGCGTTTCGGCCCGTTGACGGGCCTCGTCCAGAATGCGGATCGCCCGACCGTGAGCCGCCACCGGTGCCGCGCCGAACTGTCCGAGGGCGGCCTCCAGTTGCCGGTCCCAGCGGACCGGATCCAGGGCGATCAGCCGGGCCAGCACCAGCCAGTGGGCCGCCCGCTCCGGAGCCGCGACGATGAGCGATTCCAATTCCGCTTCGGCCTCGTCCAGCCGCCGTTCCCGCACCCGGCGCAACAGCACCGCAAGCCGCGTCTCCCAGGAGTCCCGATCCTCGGTCATGCCCATCCCCAAAAGAGCCCTTGCGTGTCCAGGCGACAACACGGACAATGATCCCTCGAAACGAACCGTCCGGAAGAGGTGTCCATCACTGGGCGTCAGTTTATCGAAAATCAACACAACACACAACGGCAACCGATTCTATCCGATTATCCCACCCCATGCCATCGCGGACGATGATCACGGAGAAAATGAAATGCACATTCTTCTCAATGGCGAAAACACGGAACTTCCCGAGCCGCTGACGGTCAACGCGCTGCTGGAACGGCTCCGCTTCGACGGTCGGCGCGTGGCGGTGGAACGCAACCTGGAAGTGGTGGCGAAAGATCGCTTCGACAGCACCCATCTGTCCGACGGGGATCAGGTGGAAATCGTTCATTTCATCGGAGGGGGCATGGAATCTTCAGAAGATCCGCTGGTGATCGCCGGCCGTTCGTTCCGGAGCCGTCTGCTGGTCGGAACCGGAAAATACAAGGATTTCGAGGAAACTGCACGGGCCGTGGAGGCCTCGGGCGCGGAAATCGTCACGGTGGCGGTGCGCCGGGTGAATGTGAGCGATCCCAACGCCCCGATGCTTACCGATCATCTCGACCCGAAACGCTATCTTTATCTGCCCAATACCGCCGGCTGCTATACGGCGGACGAGGCGGTCCGCACCCTGCGCCTGGCCCGCGAGGCCGGCGGATGGAATCTGGTCAAGCTGGAGGTGCTCTCCGATCCCAAGTATCTGTGGCCCAACAATACCGAAACCCTCATCGCCGCCGAACGCCTGATCGCCGAAGGGTTCGAGGTCATGGTCTACACCACCGACGATCCCTGCCTGTGCAAACGCTTCGAAGAGATGGGATGTGTCGCCGTGATGCCGCTGGCCGCCCCGATCGGCTCCGGTCTGGGCGTGCGCAATCCCTATACCATCAAGATCATCATCGAAGAGGCCAAGGTGCCGGTGCTGGTCGATGCCGGTGTGGGCTGCGCCTCCGATGCCGCCTACGCCATGGAACTGGGCTGCGACGGCGTGTTGATGAATACCGCCATCGCCGGCGCGAAAAATCCGATCCAGATGGCCATCGCCATGAAAAAAGGAGTGGAAGCGGGACGCGCCTCCTATCTGGCCGGACGCATCCCGCGCAAACTCTACGCCACGGCGTCGAGTCCCCTGGACGGGCTCTTCTTCTGATCATGACGCCGACAGATCATACCGACGACGCCCCGGTCTGGGACTGTCGCTGGCCGGATCCGGTGGCCCTGAAGGTCAGCGCGACCCGCATCCTGCGCACGCTGCCGGAAAATGATCCGGCGATCAATCGCAAGCTGACCATCACCGTGGAGATGGAACTCAACGACGATTACAGCGGAGAGGTGCGCGCTCTGCTCGTCACCCCCTGGGCGGTGGAGCGCATCCATTGGCACTCCCCCACCCGGGGCACAACGCCTCCCATCCGTTTCGCCATGCCCCTGGAACAAGACGCCGATCACCGGGTCGCCGCCGGACAGGGCGTGCTGCTGGAACTCGAAGACGGAGAACTGGTCCCGGTCGTGACCGCCTGGGAACCGGAAACCGGTCATTACTTCGTCGAAACCCTGCTCCACCATACCCAGGAGTTCGATACCGCACAAACCGCTCTGGAAGTCGCCCTGGGCAAACCCATGAGCACCCCCCCAAAACGCTCGATCAGCGCCACCATGAACCGCTCCGTCAGCCGCCGGGGGCTGTTGAAATTCTGGCGCAGTTAATCCTTTACAATTGGCACGAAGCATGCGAGAATCCACCATATCGTCAAGAGTGTGTCACAAAAGGCAACACCGTTACAAAGCAACCTCTTGATCTATAGGGAAATTTTTTGTTCAGCTTGATAAAAGCAAAAAAAATGCCAATATCCTGAACAAAAAAAACCGGAAAATAATTAATTTTCCATGAGACTTTTCCCTATTTTTACGGTATGATGGGCAAAATGTGGTTCAAACAGTTATTATCGCCTTAAATCAGTCAAGCAAAGGAGACTTAATCATGAAGGGTTACAAAATCTTCCCCGTTCTGTTGCTC
>JADGBU010000005.1:43946-46474 GCA_015231295.1 Magnetococcales bacterium
GGAAGCCGAGCGGGTCAAGAAGACCTTCCGCAAGAGCCTGAACAAGAAGTAATCTCCTGTCCCGACCCTCGGGTCAACAGGATAGCCTCTCAAAGCCGCTGACGTCCTTCGTCATGCTTGGCCTTGTGAAAGAATCCGTCTCAGTGCGTCCGTCAGGAGGCCGATGACGGAATCCTTCACATCATGCGCCACTCCGCCATGGTTTGTTGATGCCTCGCGCATCTGGCAAACCATGGCGGATGCTCTCTCCCTCTGCCCGTGCCAAGCATCCGTGACTGACCTCCCCAGAGATAATCCCCCTGGACCCCTGCCTCGTTTCCGTTATCCCAATCCCCGCGATAACCACGGACCGACTCTCTCGGCCACACTCAATGGCAATCGCTTCCACATCTTTATGAAATAACGATATTTCGGATTCATCGGATTGATCTCCGGCAAGGTTTCCGCCCGCACCAGACGGTAACGATACGGAAGCGGCTCCGGAACGAAACCGTAATACCGTTTGAAATCGTAGGAGCCGGACCCCACCTTGCTGCGCCCGAAATCAAACAGCCGCGCCCCCCGTTCCGCCGCATGCGTCATCAGATCCCAATACATGAAGGCCATGGCCCCACTGCTGCGCGCTTCGGGCAGACCGCCGCCATAATAGGGCAACACCTGATCCCGAAAATAGAAACTCACCACAGCGGCGACACTCCGGCCCTGCCACTCCACGCGCCGCCCTTCGCAATCCGCGCCGAACTGTTTTTTCAGCGCGACGAACAACGCCCTCGGGAAAACCGGCGTGCCCAGATTGCGGACACTTTCCGCATAGATGTCGAAGCAGCGCGCGCCGATCTCGTCATCCCGGATGCCGATCAAGCCGTTCTGGATTCCCCGTCGCACCTCGGCGCGCTGCTTGCGCGGAATCGCCAACAGATTCGCCCCGGCATCCGCGACGATCCCCTTGCGAAAGGTGTAATAAAGATCGCGGGATCCCCACGCATCCCGACGCGCCACGACATTGCGACACTCCAGCCAATCGACCTTCAACCGCACCGCCAACGCTTCGGCGCAGGATTCCAGAGCCAACCGACTCGCTTCATCCACCGCCACCGCGCCGCCGTAGACACAAAACGGCGTCGAAACCAACGCATGACCAAACAACAGACTCCGCACCTGCACCAGGGGCATGACCCCGCAGACCATTCCATGCCGACGCGCCAGCAAATAGTGGGTCCGATGCCCGAACGCCTCTTCCACCACCGCCTTCCAGCCCACGCGATGAAAAAAGGTGGCTTCGGGACAGGCCATCACGAAGCGATCCCACTCCACCTCCTCGCCTCGGGCCAGAAGTCGCACTTCGGGCGTCACGCACTCCTCCGACATCCCCCTTCTCCTCCGATCACCTCGGCAAAGACCCGATCCATCGATTCCCACCGGAAATCACCCAACAACGCCCCGATGCGCGCTTCCATGCGATGCAGATTCAGATAGTGCCGGAAACGACTCTTCCAGCCCAGTCCGGTCAACCGGGGCTGCTCCGGATCCAGCTCCCAGGGATGAAAATAGAACACACCCGATTTGCCATCCTGTTCATTGAGACGACGCCACGCCCAGCGGGAAAACCAATAGGGATATAACCGAAAAAAACCACCGCCGCCACAAGGATAGCGTCGCCCCCGCCACTCCAGGGTGGCCACTGGAATCTCCACCACCCCCTCTCCGATCTTTCCACTGGGCCAGAAGGGATCGCGGGGTGCCTCGGGCCAGCCGTAAAGATCATGCCGGATCGGATAAACGCTTGAACTGTACTCATATCCCGCTTCGGCGAGCTTCCCGAAGGCCCAGACATTCTCTCGCCCGATGGAGTAGGTGGAAGCGCGATAGCCCCGCACGGCCACACCGGCGATCTCTTCCAGGATCAACCGGGACTCCCGCGCATCGGCGAAAAACGCCTCCGGGCTTTGTCGCGTCACCCGAATATGCTCCATGCCGTGACTGGCCAATTCGTGACCGGCCCCGACGATATCCCGGATCAGCCCCGGATGACGACGGGCCACCCACGCCAGCACGAAAAAGGTGGCGCGGGCCTCGTGACGGGCCAACAGATCGAGAATACGCCGGGTATTCGCCTCCAGGCGCGCGGGAAACCGCTCCCAATCCTCCCGTGCCACATAGGGTTCGAAGGCCGCCACCTGAAACGCCTCTTCCACATCCACGGTCAAGGCGTTGATCCGCCCTCCGGGAGGCGGATTCACGCCATCACCCCGCGCCCGGGCGGGAATCATCGCGCCCTCCGCACCATCGCTGTGGAAGGGTCACGACTCCTTTCTGCCGAACAGTCGCGCCAGCAGACCTTTTTTGGGAGGGGGCGCATCCGGCTCCTGGCTGCCGTAACCGCCATAGCCGCCACCATAGCCCCCGCCGTAACCGCCGCCATAGCCGCCGCCATAGCCCCCTCCACAGCCCCCGCCCTAGCCGCCATAGCCACCGTACCCGCCATAGCCGTAATAATAATAGCCTCCGGTCGCCCCCCCTTCCCGGCA
>JADGBU010000232.1:0-550 GCA_015231295.1 Magnetococcales bacterium
GAAAGCCAAACGGGAAGAGGCCTGGATCTCTCTGGAGAAGGCCTTCAACGAAAGTACCGTGGTGCGTGGTCGCATCATGGGCAAGGTCAAGGGCGGTTATACCGTGGATATCAACACGCTGGCCGCGTTCCTGCCCGGTTCTCAGGTGGATGTGCGTCCGGTTCACGACATCTCCCGCCTGCAAGACGAAGAGCAGCCCTTCGAAATTCTCAAGATGGATCGCCGTCGGGGCAATATCGTGGTGTCGCGCCGCTCGGTCATCGAGAAGCAGCGTGAAAGTGCCCGTACCGCCCTGCTCGAAACCCTGCACGAAGGCATGATCCTGGACGGCGTGGTCAAGAACATCACCGACTACGGCGCGTTCGTGGATCTGGGTGGTCTGGATGGTCTGCTGCACATCACCGATATGTCCTGGAAGCGTGTCAAACATCCGTCGAGCGTGGTGACGGTGGGCGATACCGTGGGCGTGCAGGTGATCAAGTTCAACTCCGAGACGCAGCGTATCTCTCTGGGTATCAAGCAGTTGCAGACCGATCCGTGGGAAGGGATC
>JADGBU010000232.1:917-4890 GCA_015231295.1 Magnetococcales bacterium
CGTGACCTGGGATCCCAATCCGCCGGAAGATCTGCTCAAGAGCTATCAGCGCGGTCAGGAAGTCGAAGCCGTGGTGCTCTCTCTGGATCCGGAAAAGGAGCGCATCTCCCTGGGTCTCAAGCAGGCCACTCCCGACGCCTGGACCCAATGGGCCGATGCCCATGCCAAGGGCGATTCCGTGCCGGGCGTGGTCAAGGAAGTGAGCCCCGCCGGTGTGGTGATCCAACTGGCCGACGAGATCGAAGGCTTCCTGCGCAAGTCCGAGTACTCCCGTGACGATCGTGACGGGGCCGATTTCAAGGTCGGTGGCGAAGTGACCTCCCAGGTGATCCAGGTCGATCGCCAAAAACGGAAGGTCATGCTCTCCATCAAGTCCATGGAGATCAGCCAGGAACGTCAGAGCCTCAAAGAGTACGCGGCGGATCCGGGCAGTGCCACCAGCAGCCTGGGTGAACTCCTGAGTCAGGCCCTGGAAAGACAGGCCGGTGATTTAGGGAAACGGTAATGTCTGCTTGCACTTCGATGCGAGGTATTCCATGACCAAGTCGTCGCTGATCAGTGCCATTGCGGTAAAGATGGAGCTTTCGCGCAAGGAGGCGGAAGTGGCGGTCAACACGGTGTTCGAGACGATCAGCTCCTCGTTGGATCGGGGAGATCGGGTGGAACTCCGGGGGTTTGGCAGTTTTGGCGTCAAGCAGCGTCGTTCCCGCGATGGTCGCAATCCCAAGACCGGCGATCATGTGCTGGTGGATGCGAAGCGGGTGCTGTTCTTCAAAGCGGGGAAGGAACTCCGCAAACGGGTGGATGTGTGAGTGAGTGAAGACGACGCGGGTGCGGGTGTCGGGGGTGGATCGAGGATGAACCGCCGCCGATATCCCCCCCGCGTCGTGTTCGCCTGGGGCGGGGGGCGTGCGATGGGAACGACGACTGGCCGGAGTGACGATCCATGCGTGGCGTGATGGTTTGAGCATGCACAACTGGATTCGGCTGATCGCCGCGACGATCCTGGGAGTGGTGGCCATTTCGTTTGCCATCGGCAATCAGGCCGAGGTGCCGGTTTCGCTTCCCGGCGGATGGGCGTTGATCGAGGTGCCCTTGTTTGTGCTGGTGTTTGTGCCGTTGTTTCTGGGATTCGTGCTCGGGGCCTATTCCGGCTGGTCGGGAGGCGCGCGGCAGCATCGCAGCGTGGAATATTTGCGGGATCAGAACCGGGCCCTGGAACGGGAATTGACCAATCTGCGCACCCTTCCCTTGACCAACGATTTGTGATGACAGGATTTTCCTGATGGATTTTCCTCATCTCGCGGGTTGGGCGGCCTTGGTCGTCACCCTGGGGGCGATCATCTTCGGAGCGGGTCGCCGCCTGGGCCGGGAAGAGGGTGCCCAACTGAGACGCCGGGGCGAGGCCGGATTGGAATCGGCCCTCTATTTGCGCGGTCTCCATTTTCTGCTCGCGGACGAACCGGACAAGGCCATCGAGGAGTTTGTCAAGTTTGTCCGGATCAACTCCGAAACCGTCGAGATCCACCTGTCCCTGGGCAAGCTGTTCCGGGCGCGGGGCGAGGTCGGACGGGCGATCCGCATTCACCAGACCCTGATTGCCCGACCCAATCTGTCGGATGAGCACCGCATCGCCGCGCTGCACGCGTTGGCCGAGGATTATCGACAGGGCGGTTTTGTGGATCGGGCCGTGGATGCCTTCCGGCAGGTGCTGAATGTGGCCCCGGATCATCGGGCGGCCCTGGCGGGCCTGCAGGCCATGCACGAAAACGAAGGCCGCTGGGATATGGCCCTGGAGATGCTCAAACGGCTGGAGGCCGTCACCGGCATCCCCGATCCCCGCCGCGAGGCCCATATTCGGGTCCGCATGGGGCTGGAGGCCCAGCAACCCCCCTCTCAGGGGGTGGGGGACGAAGGGGCCATGGAGCAGTTCCGCGCTGGAATCCGGGTCTTTCCCGGCTGCGTGGAGGCGCGACGACTGCTCGGAGAGTCGCTGTTGGGACTGGGACGAACCCGGGAGGCCATCGACATTTTCGAGGCGTTGAAACAGACCCGGCCCAGCCATTTTTTTCTGCTGATGGATCCTTTGCGGCGCGCCTACGAGCGGGCCGGAGATGAAGAGGGCTTCTATCGGAGCATGAACGGCTCGTTGACGGCGTTGGCTTCGTCCGCCCGGTTGGTGATTCAGTGGGCGTTGCTGCTGGAACAGAAAGGGCGTCCGGAAGAGGCGGTGGAGGTGTTGCGGATCGGCATGGCCCATCATCCGCGCTCTTTGGCGATCGTCTCCCCGCTGCTCGTGCTGCTGGAACGCCAGAACCGGACCGGAGAAGCGTTGGAGATCGCCCGACGACGCATGGAGGATCAATTGTCCGTGCAGCCGGCGTTTCAGTGTTCCCGCTGCGGCTTCAAGTCGCAGGACATCTATTGGAAGTGCCCCCAGTGTCATCAGTGGGATACCATGGAACCCCTGTGATTCCGGCCGTCGGGGGCAGGCCGGATGACGGGTCTGGAGAGTGATATGCGGGTATTCATGGCGGCGGATCACGGCGCGTTGGATCTGAAAGACGATCTGGTGGCCTGGATCCAGGATCGGCACGAGCTGGATGTGGTCGATTTCGGGGTTCACTCCCCGGAGTCGGTGGACTATCCGGATCTGGCGGCGGTGATGTGTCGGGCGTTGTTGTCGGCGGAGCCGGGAGATCGGGGCATTCTGCTGTGCGGCACCGGATTGGGCATGAGCATGGCGGCCAATCGACTGGTCGGCGTGCGGGCGGCTCTGTGTCACGACGAATTCACGGCGCGTCTCTCCCGTCAGCACAACGACGCCAATGTGCTGGTGCTCGGGGGGCGGGTGACGGGCGTGGCCGTGGCGCGGGGAATCGTGGATGTCTGGCTGGTCGAAGCCTTCGAAGGGGGGCGTCACCAGCGGAGACTGGATAAAATGGAACATTACGCCCATGAGGCGCGGATGGCCGAAAACTCCTGATTTTCGATCGAAGGAAAGGATAGCCGGAACATGGATGCTTTGCGACTGGTTGACCCCGATATTCACGCCGCCATTCTCGACGAGTTGGGTCGGCAACGACATCAGATTGAATTGATCGCCTCGGAGAACATCGTCAGTCCGGCGGTTCTGGCGGCCCAGGGGAGCGTGCTGACCAACAAGTACGCGGAAGGCTATCCCCACAAACGCTATTACGGCGGCTGCGAATTCGTCGATGTGGCCGAGGATCTGGCCATCGAGCGGGCCAAAATGCTGTTCGGCTGTCAGTTTGCCAACGTTCAGCCCCACTCCGGCTCCCAGGCCAACATGGCCGCGCTGCTGGCTCTCCTGGAACCGGGTGAGCTGCTGCTCGGCATGTCGCTGGCCCATGGCGGCCATCTGACCCATGGAGCCGCGCCCAACTTTTCCGGCCAGCTTTTCCGGGCGGTGCAATACGGCCTGGATCCGGCCAGCGAGCGCATCGACTACGATCGACTGGAGGCTTTGGCCCTGGAGCATCGTCCCAAGGTGATCGTGGCCGGGGCGTCGGCCTACAGCCGGGCGATCGATTTTGCCCGCTTCCGGCAGATCTGCGATGCCTGCGGAGCCGCGCTGCTGGTGGATATGGCCCACTTCGCCGGTCTGGTGGCGGTGGGAGAGCATCCGGATCCCTTCCCGCATGCGGATATCGTCACCACCACCACCCACAAGACCCTGCGCGGTCCCCGTGGCGGCATGATCCTGACCAATCGGGAGGATCTGGCCAAGAAGATCAATTCGAAAATTTTCCCCGGCATTCAGGGCGGACCGCTGATGCATGTCATTGCGGCCAAGGCGGTGGCCTTCGGCGAGGCGTTGCGTCCCGAGTTCAAGAGCTACATCCAGGGGGTGCGGGCCAATGCGCGCGTGTTGGCGGAAACCCTGGTGGAGGGCGGCTTGCGCATCGTCTCCGGCGGCACGGACAACCATCTGATGCTCGTGGATCTCACC
>JADGBU010000233.1 GCA_015231295.1 Magnetococcales bacterium
GCCGTCGGCGGCGAAATTCCATTCCGGCTCTTCGGTCTGCTCCATGGCGATGAAGGTGGGTTCGCCGCCCATGGTCAGGCGCACGTCGTCTTGCCGGAGTCGGGCATCGACGGCGCGACCCAGGGCTTGAATCGCCTCCCAGCTCTCTTCGGAGTAGGGTTTGGTCACGCGGGGATGTTCGAGAATCCGGGTGACGGTGTTGTCGTATTCGAAGGTGGTTTCGCAAGGATCCATCAAGCCCGTCACCGGCGCGGCACTGGCGGGATGGGGCGTGCAGGCCAGGGGAATATGTCCCTCTCCGGCGAACAGTCCCGAGGTGGGATCGAGGCCCACCCAGCCGGCCCCGGGCAGATAGACCTCGGCCCAGGCGTGCAGATCGGTGAAATCCTGGGTCGGTCCCGAGGGGCCGTCCAGGGAGGGCTGATCCGGCGTGAGCTGAATCAGATAGCCCGAGACGAAGCGGGCCGCCAGACCCAGATGACGCAGAATCTCCACCAGCAGCCAGGCACTGTCGCGGCAGGAGCCGGTTTTGCGTTTCAGGGTCTCCTCGCAGCTCTGGACGCCGGGCTCCATGCGGATGGTGTAGCCGACCGCCTTCCAGAGCATCTGGTTGAGGGCCACCAGGAACAAAACCGTGTTGGGGGCTTCGCGGGGCACCCGGGTCAGCCACTCCTTGAGCAGCGGACCCGTTTTTTCCGCCTCCAGATAGGGGGCCAGCTCCTTGGCGAGCAGGGGATCGTAGGTGAAGGGAAACCGTTCCGCGTACTCTTCGACAAAAAAATCGAAGGGGTTGATCACCGACATCTCGGCGATCACTTCCACCTCGATCTCCATGGAGGTACATTTCTCCGGAAACACCACTCTGGCCAGATAGTTGCCGAAGGGATCCTGCTGCCAGTTGATGAAATGATTGGCAGGGAGGATCTTGATGCCATAGGCACGGATCGGGGTTCGGCAGTGGGCCGCTGGTCGCAACCGGAACACCTGGGGCGAAAGGGTGATGGCCCGATCGTATTGATAGCGGGTACGATGATGAATGGCGACGCGAATGGTCATGATCGATCGGTGTGTGGCAAAGGGTTTCGGAAAGACTGCACACAAGCTGATCTTCAAGATTCACGCCAATACCGAAATCGACGCAAACCGGTCGATTCCGGGGTTGGCATGGAAAAGAAGATGCCTGATTAAGCGTCATATTCGCATTTGCTGATCAGTTCGTGTTTATAATCTGTGCAAAGCGGTTGCGGTGTCGCGATTCGTGCGCGGCGATGGATAATCCAATCTTTTGATTTCAAAGTAATGTTTGTGGTCGAAATCGCGACTGGCCCGGAGGTTGCGATAGATGAAAGCATTCAGTTTCCGATTCGCAGTGCAGTGTTTCGGACCAAGGAGCCGGATAAACGATGACCATAGCCTGGAAAGACTATCCATTCACCTCGGGACACGATGAGCTGTTGACCCCCGAGTGTCAACCACGGGCGGGCGCGGAAGGTCTGCACCGCTATCTGACCGGGCTGGGCCTGGCGGAACTCCAGGCACGCCAGCGCGCCGCCGAAGAGACGATTCTCAATCTGGGCATCACGTTCACGGTCTATTCCCAGGGAGATAATATCGATCGCGCCTGGCCGTTCGACATCATTCCTCGTCTGATCCCCCTCGCCGAGTGGGAGATGGTGGAACGAGGCCTGATCCAGCGTCTGACCGCCCTGAATCTTTTCATCGGCGATATCTACGGAGCCCAGCGGATCATCCGGGAAGGGGTGTTCCCCGCCGAAGTGCTGGCCATGTCGCGGAATTTCCGCACCCAGTGCGTGGGAATCGAACCGGCGTTCGGAGTGTGGGCCCATGTGTGCGGCAGCGATCTGATCCGCGATCGGGATGGCCGGATTCTGGTGCTGGAGGATAATCTTCGGGTGCCCTCCGGGGTCTCCTACATGCTGGAAAACCGGTTGATCACCAAGCGGGTCTTTCCGGAGCTGTTCGGCACGCAACGCATTCTGCCGGTGGATGACTATCCGGCCCGACTCTACGATACCCTGGCCGCCCTGGCCCCCGAAGGACGCGATCCCCCCCGGGTGGTGGTGCTGACGCCGGGTATCTACAACTCGGCCTATTTCGAACATGTCTATCTGGCTCAGCGCATGGGGCTGGAGCTGGTGGAAGGTCGGGATCTGGTGGTGGGAGAAGAGGATCGGGTCTTCATGAAAACCATCTCCGGACTCCAGCAGGTGGATGTGATCTATCGGCGGGTGGATGATCTGTTCATCGATCCCGAGGTGTTCGTGGCCGACTCCATGCTCGGCGTGCCGGGATTGATGCGCGCCTGGCGATCGGGTCGGGTGGCGTTGGTCAACGCGCCGGGAGCCGGGGTCGCGGATGACAAGGTGGTCTATGCCCATGTGCCGGAAATGATCCGCTTCTACCTGGGCGAGGAGCCGATTCTCTCCAACGTGACCACCTGGAAATGTCTGCTGGACGAGGATCGTCGCTATGTGTTGGAACATCTCGATCAACTGGTGGTCAAGCCGGCCAACGAGTCCGGAGGCTATGGCATGATGATCGGACCCATGGCCTCGAATGCCGAACGGGCGGAAATGGCGGAACGGATCAAGGCCGATCCGCGCAACTATATCGCGCAGCCGATGATTTCGTTGTCCACGGTGCCGACCTTGACCGAAAACGGTGTGCTGGAGCCTCGACATGTGGATTTGCGTCCATTCATTCTGCAAGGCAAACAGAGCGCGGTGACGGCTGGTGGATTGACCCGCGTGGCATTGCGTAAAGGCTCCCTGGTGGTCAATTCCTCCCAGGGTGGGGGCAGCAAGGACACCTGGATCGTGGCGACGGAGGATTGAAAATGCTCTCCCGCGTGGCAGAAAATATTTATTGGATGGGACGTTATCTGGAAAGGGCCGAGAATACCGCCCGATTGGTGAGCGTCACGGGTACGCTGTTGCTCGATCAGCCGGGTGCGGGTCGGGAGCAGGGATGGAAACGTCTGGTGACGATTACCGGTTGCGAGGCGAATTTCGCCGCCAGCGGTGCAATGCCGAGTGAGGAGGCCGTGACCCGCTTTCTGTTGAGCGAGCCGGATGACAATCCCTCGTCGTTGTTCTCCTCGGTGGCCTATGCCCGCGAGAATCTTCGGGCGATGCGGGATATCTTCCCCCAGGAGCTGTGGGAAGGGATCAACGATCTGTCGATGTTCCTCCGGGAACGGGGCGGGATCGGCGTGGAGGCCGCCCATCGTCACGTCTTTTTGGGTGAGGTGATCGGGCGGTGTCAGACCCTGGTGGGCATTTTGGTGGGCACCCTCTCCCGTGGACCGGCCTTCGACTTTTTCAGCATGGGCCAGCATATGGAGCGGGCCGATATGTGTACCCGCATCCTCGATGTGGATGTGGGAAGTGGTCAGCCGCTCGCCGGCGTCGATTCCTTGTGGCTCAATCTGTTGCGGTCGGTTTCCGGTGAGCCGATGTATCGGCGTCACATCAATCCCCGCATCAACGCCGTGGATGTGGTGACGTTCTTGTTGCGGGATCGTCGTTTTCCTCGGGCGTTCAACTTTTGCCTGTATGAGGTGGAACGCTGCCTCAATACCCTGGATCACAATGCCTTGAGCATTCAACTTCTCAAGCGCATGGAGCGTCGGGTCGATACCCAGGAGGTGGCGATTTTGATCGAAACCGGACCGGGGGTCTTCATGGATGAATTGCAGCAGAAATTGCAAAAACTCCATGAGATCATCACGGCGATCTATTTCTGAGCAGGGGTCCAGGGGGAACGGGGCCAAGTCAAAATCAAAACCCTGGAGGCGTTGCCTCCAGACCTCCACCGGGGGCGATAATCGCCCCCGGACCCCCGTGAATGTTTTACCGCACCCCGATATATTTATGGGTCTGCAACGAAAGCCTCAATCGCCCCTTGGCCCGCAACGTCATCTCCACACAGTGGGCCACCGCCTTGGGATCCGGACGATCCCCCATGGCACGCGGTTGCACCCAAACATTGTCATGCCGCTCCGCCCGCTCCAGAATATGACTCGGAAAACCCGCCTCTCCCCCCACCACATACTTGATTTCACTGGCAGACTGATAAATCGCCTCGGAGAGTGGCGTCTTCGGAGAGAGGGTCAGCCAGTCCACCATGGGATCGGGCAACGCCCCCCCCAATCCACTGCTTTCCATGGCGACCCAATACCCGGCCTCTTTCAACCGGGCCACCAACCCGGAAAGTCCAGGCAAAGCCAACGGTTCCCCTCCGGTCAAGACCACCGAAAAGAGCCCCGGCGCCACCTGCCGAACCGCGTCCAGAATTTCGTCACCGCTCATCATGCGTCTGGCCGCCGGATCCCGATGCAACGGCTCGTCGCACCAGGAGCAGGACAAGGGACATCCCCACGCCCGAATGAAAATCATCGGTCTGCCGGTCCAGCTCGCCTCCCCTTGAATCGAGACGAAAATTTCGCAGATGGCATAAAGCGGCGCGGCATCCCGGCTCATCGAGAGGCGAATCCGAGTCCGATGGCGTCCTCGCGGGTGGCTTCGGCCCAGGAGCGATCGCTCTCCCAGAGCTTGGCGCGGGCAATGGTGGTGGCACCCAACTCCGGACGACCATCCAGATGGCTCATGCACCAGCCGACGATCCAGGCCGCGAGATATTCCGCCGAGTGATAAGGCAGCTCCGGCAGCGTTTCGTTCAGCAGATAGTGATCGAGTTTTTCCCGGATCAACTCGACGCGCACCAAACGGTCGATGATCCCGAAATCCACCAGAAATCCCGATTGGGGCTCATCCGGCGCGGGCAGGCGGGGATGACCGGAAAAGATCAATTCCAGCCGATAGCCGTGACCATGCAGACGGCGGCATTTGCCGTCGTGGTGGAT